>JAGQIY010000501.1 GCA_020430865.1 Myxococcales bacterium | reverse complement strand
GCGTGTCCTCGAGGCGCTCAGTGAGGTCATCGATGGTCTGGGCGCGCTCTCCGAGCAGCTGTCTCGGATCGCCGAGCCGTCGCTCCAGCCGTTCGAGCACCTGCTGATCGTCGCGCAGGCGGTGACGCATCGCCTGTAGCAGGTGGCGCTGGGCGGCGCCGAGCTCCTTCCTGCGAGTCGCGCGATCAGCGACCACCAGCTCTGCGGCCTGGGAAGGAGTTGCCGCGCGGAGATCAGCAACGAGGTCGGTCAAGCTCAGATCGACCTCGTGCCCGACGGCGCTCACGATGGGCACGCGGACCTGCGCCAGGCGGCGCACCAGGCGTTCGTCGTTGAAGGCCATCAGGTCTTCGGCGGAGCCGCCGCCTCGCCCGATGATCAACACATCGAGTCGTGGATGTCGCTCGAGGAGATCGATTGCCTGGAGCAGGCTGCGCACCGCTTGGTCCCCCTGCACCTGGGCTGGGGCCAGGACGATGTGCGCCCCGCCGCGTCGAAAGGCGACGCTGATGATGTCGTGAAGCGCGGCGCCGTGCTCGCTGGTGATGACGCCGACGACGCGCGGAGAGCTGGGCAATGGCCGCTTCCGCTCCTCGGCGAACAGGCCTTCGGCCGCGAGCTTGAGCTTGAGGCGCTCCAGCGCTTCGAGCTGGGAGCCACGTCCAGCGGGACGCAGTCGATCCACGACGAGCTGGAGCCGTCCGCGAGGGATCCACAGGTCCGGTTTGCCCTGCACCTGGACTCGGGCTCCCTCCTGCAGATAGCGCCAGGCGCGGCCGGCGTTGATGCGGTACATCACGCTCTCCACCACAGCGCCCTCGTCGACGTCCTTGAGGGAGAAGTAGACGTGTCCGTTCTGCGAGCGCTTCAGGTGGGCGATTTCCCCTTCGATCCACACGCGCCCGACGCTGCGGTTCACGGCGTGCTTCAGGCGACGAGCCAGCTCGGAGACTGCAATGATCGCTTCCTGCTCGTCGTTCACGCGGGCTGTATAGCAGGCGCGGCCCGGACTCGGGCATACTGCGGATCAGATGGACCCCAAGGACTCCGATCGCGCACAAATCCTACGCCGCCGCGCGTTCTTCGTGAGCTCGGCGCTGACGGCGCTGGGCTGCAACAGCTCGGGTCGGCCCCCGGAGGGTCAGCCGTCCTCGGCGACGGAGCCGACGGCGCCACCGACCGTCCGCGTTCCGACTCCAGCGGGACCAACCGCGACGACCAGCGCGACCGCTCCGCCTGCGCCCGAAGAGGAGCCACTCGGTGCCGCTCCTGATCTGAGCACGCCTCCGGGGGTGAGCGAAATCACCGCGCAAAACTACAAGAGCTTGCGCGAGGCCGTGGCGGAGATCCGAAAGCAGATCGATGAGCTCGGTGGCTCGTTGCCCGATGCCTGCCGGATCACGGATCAGGCGTGTGATTTGCAGTGGCGCAAGCTCGCGGAGGGCCTGCTGGACATCGACAAGTCCATTCGTCGACTGCCCCCGCGCTGTGGCGGTTCGAGCGACGAGGCGAAGGCGTACTTCGTCAAGCGTGATGCGGCGCGTGATGACCTGCAGGCTCGGGTCGCCGCGCTGGGCAAGCGCATCCGCGCGTTGGTTGCGACCCAAGCCGAGCAGGAGCGATGGGAGGCCCATCAGGTGGCGGCCAAGCAGGCGAACCCAGAGCCCTGCCTCAAGTTCGCCTGCACCGACTGGTGATGCCCTGCGGGCGACCAAGGAGTGAGATTCACCGCGCAGACTCGCACCAGCCTGCTAGGAGCGGCGCCTTCTTACCAGCGTGAGCGCGAGACCCAAGAGCGCTAGCACTCCGGGGCCGTTCCCCGAGGATCCGCCAGCGCTGAATGCACAGCTCGAGTCGCCCTTCAAGGTGACGGTGGCGCCCGAGGTGCCGGTGCCGGGCTCCGAGTCGCTGCCTCCGCTGCCGCCGGTCACTCCTGGGCTTCCGCCGGAGCCGGTCGCGCCGCCGCTACCACCCGGCCAAGTGCCAGGGTCGCTCCCCGCAGGCACGATGCGCAGAGCGTCGACGGCGATGTGCTGATCGTCCGCGGGCGGGGTGACGGACGTGTCGTACACGCTCACGTGTTGGTCCGGACCGGCGTCGAAGTCGTATTCGCCCAGGCTGACCCAGCCGCTCGCCTGTGACTGGTCGATCAGCACCGCCTCCTCCTGCGTGCCATGGGTGATCCCGTAGGCTGTTTCCTTGTGGATACCGAACGCCGGATCCACGTAGACCTCGAGCTGGTAGCGGCCGGCGACGGTGAAATCGAGGTGCCAACGAGCCCAGTTGGACGGGTCCGCGCTGTCGTAGGCGTTGGTCCAGAGCAAGCTTCCGTCGTAGCCTACGCCCTCTTCACTGCGCCAGAACTGGGCTGGGCCGTAGGTCGTGAAGCAGCTGTCGCGCTCGTCGACGATACGCCCCTCCGCGGGGACGGGATCGCAGTCGGGAACGCCGGGAGCCGTGACCGCTCCCGAGAACCAGTCGCTCGTGTTCGTGCTCGCCGCCGCGCTCAGCTCCACGTGCAGGTGATCCACGTGAGGGTTGGGGCCGCCGTAGCTACGATCCTTGGAACCCGCTGAGCGCGAGGCGCTCCAGGTCCAGTGATCCCAGATGATGTACTGGATGCCGATCGCCTCGGCGTTTTCGATCAGCCAGTTGCCGATGGGATCCCCCGCGTCGTTGTCGGCGTCGCTGTCCGCGCCGACGACGGGGATCATGATGTCCAGTGCTCGCCCCGTTCCGTGCACCGAGAGCTCGCTCAGGTTCGCTGTGTTCTGGCGGCATGCGTAGCCGCCGATGCTCGCGATCTGCGGGAAGTGATCGTACAGATACTGCCGGAGGATCTCGCCGCCGCTGGTGATGCCACCCGCGCAGCCTGCGCCGTTGTGCCAGGCGCCCGCGCCGGTGTACTCGACGTACTGCGAGTCTCCGATGGCCAGCGTTTCCGCCGGGATCACCCAGGGGCCAGGGTGTGCCAGCTGGCCACCCTGGACGCCGATGTCCTCATCTGGGGGCGCAACGCCGCAGCCCGTCCCCGAGGCGCCAAGCGCTGTCAGACCCAGCAGCAACGGGCCGCGCGCCCAGCGTATCCTCCCAAGCATCGACGGAGCTTAGCCCGGTCTCGGGCGCCTGACCGGACCAAAAGCGACTGCGTGGTCACGATTGCTGGAAACATCCAGGCAGGCTGAATCCGCTCCGCCCGGGTACAGGGGGCGCCTGACCTCGGGAGCCTGACTCGACCAGGACTGGCTCGCGCGCCGTGAAGCCCGACAGACAGCGGCAAACAACCAGGCCATGTCTCGCGCGCGACGCGTGGTATAGGGCCCCGCCATGCTGAAGAAGGTCCTGATCGCAAATCGAGGGGAAATCGCTGTTCGAGTCGCGCGCACGCTGCGCGAGATGGGGATCCGCTCGGTGGCTGTCTACAGCGACGCAGATCGCGAGAGCCTGCACGTGCGCGTGTGCGACGAGGCATACCACATTGGACCGGCCGCCGCCGCCGAGAGCTATCTCCGTGCGGATAAAATACTGGACGTCGCCAAGCGTGCAGGGTGCGACGGGGTCCACCCGGGCTACGGCTTCCTGAGCGAGAACGCAGCGTTCGCCGAGGCTTGCGAGGCCGCGGGGGTCACCTTCATCGGTCCGCCCCCCAGCGCAATGCGGGACATGGGCCTCAAGACGGCGGCGCGAGACAAGATGTTGGCGGCAGGTGTGCCCATCGTTCCCGGCGGAAATGCGAACACCGTCGAAGAGGGCCTGGCCACGGCCGAGCGCATTGGCTACCCGGTGATGCTCAAGGCGACTGCCGGTGGTGGCGGGAAGGGCATGCGCCTCGTGCACAAGCCGGAAGATCTCGGTCCCGCCCTGGAGCGCGCGCGCAGCGAGGCGAAGAAGGCCTTCGGCGACGAGACGGTCTACATCGAGAAAGCGATCATCCAGCCGCGCCACGTGGAGATCCAGGTCTTGGGCGACAAGCACGGGAACATGGTCCACTTGTTCGAGCGGGATTGCTCGATCCAGCGCCGACACCAGAAGGTGGTCGAGGAGGCGCCTTGCCCGGCCATCGACGAGGACATAGTGCACAAGATGGGCGAGGTTGCCGTCAAGGGCGCGAAGGCCGTTGGGTATTTTTCCGCAGGGACATTCGAGTTCCTCATGGGGCAAGACAAGAGCTTCTACTTCCTGGAGATGAACACCCGCTTGCAGGTCGAGCATCCGGTGACGGAGTTGATCACCGGCGTGGACCTGGTGCGCGAAATGGTGAGAGTCGCCGCGGGGCTGCCACTGGGTTTCGAGCAGAAGGACCTCGAGCGACGCGGGGCGGCGATCGAGTGCCGCATCTACGCGGAGGACCCGGCTACGGGTTTCCTGCCGTCTCCAGGCAAGATCACGAGGCTCCTCACCCCCTCCGGCCCTGGCGTGCGCGACGACTCTGGTGCCTACGAAGGCTGTACCATCAGCGCCAACTACGATCCGCTGATCTCGAAGCTCAGTGTATGGGCTCCCACGCGGGCCCAGGCGGTCGAGCGCATGCGTCGTGCGATCGGCGAGTATCTGGTGAGCGGGATCCGCACCAACCTGCCGTTCCACGAGCGCCTGTTCGAGCATCCCGAGTTCATCGACGGGCACTACGATACGGGCTTCATCGATCGCTTTCGGGACGCCTTGCTCGGCGGGACCACGCTGGGCGCCGACGAACGCGCCGCGCTGGCTCGGGCCATCGCCGTGGCGGCCTACGAGCTGACCAACAACTGCGCGCCAGTCACTGAGAATGGCAGCGGGCTGAGCCCCTGGGTGGCCGCGCACCGCGCCGAGCTCCGCTAGTTGGATCCCTGCCTCGCGAACCCCTGAGGTTCCGGAGCAGGGTTCCAGTTCGAGCCGGGCCGCAGAGCTGGCTGGGTCATGGTGTCGATACGCTTGGTCCTCCGCGGCGTGGCGTGTAATCCGAGGGCATGGCAGCGCTCGACGGAATCCGTGTTCTCGATCTGACCCGGCTCCTGCCGGGCCCCCTCGCCACCGTCGTCTTGGCGGACCTGGGCGCGACGGTCGACAAGGTCGAGGACGCCGGCGCGGGTGACTACACGCGCGTGACGCCGCCGATGCACGGCGACACGGGTCTGATGTTCCACAGCCTGAATCGTGGCAAGCGGGGCATGGTGCTGGACCTCAAGAAGCCCGAAGGCGTTGCCGCGTTGAAACGTATGGTGCTGCACTACGATGTCGTCTTCGAGCAGTTTCGCCCGGGAGTGCTCGACCGCCTGGGCGTGGGCCATCAGGTGCTCCGTGAGCTGAATCCCAAGCTCGTCGTTTGCGCGCTCACCGGCTACGGCCAAACCGGACCGCTCGCGAAGCGAGCGGGCCATGATCTCAACTACATGGCTCGCGCGGGCTTGTTGGGAGCGATGGGGCCGCGGGATCAGGCGCCAGCCACACCGTCGTTCCAGCTCGCAGACGTCAGCGGCGGCATGTGGTGCGTGATCGCGATCCTCGCCGCGCTGCGCGAACGAGAGCTGACCGGAGAGGGAAAGCTGATCGACATCGGCATGATCGAGAGCGTGGTGCCCTTCGCTCTGCCGGTGATGGCCAAGCTCATGGGGGGAGAGAGTGTCGAGCGCGGCAACGAGATGCTGACGGGCGGCCTCGCCATCTACCGCACCTACCAGACGAAGGACGGGGGCGCGGTGGCGTTCGGGGCGCTGGAGCCCAAGTTCTTCCAGGCGTTCTTTGCTGCCGTGGAAATGGCCGTGGACGCGAGCTACGTGGTGCCGGGCCCTCACCAGGTAGAGCTGCAGGCCAAGCTGGAGCGGCTCTTCGCGTCGCGCACGCGTGACGAGTGGCTGGCGCTGAACGATCGACATGACGTGTGCCTCGAACCGGTCCTGCGACCTGACGAGCTCTTCGCGGATGCTCACCTGCAGGCGCGCAAGGTCTTCCTGGACGTCGAGACACCCGACGGGATCGTCAAGCAACTGCGCACGCCGGTGACACCGACCGACCTGGAGCCCCGTCCGGCTCCCAAGCAGGGCGAGCACACCGATCAGATCCTCGCGGATGCGGGCTTCGGCAGCGAGGAGATCGCGGCTCTGAGAGCTCATCGCGCCGTGCGCTAGTACGACTCGCGCTGCAAGAGCGACCGCCACCGGGCCCGCGAGTGAGGCGAATCTGTGACCCGCTGAACTAGGCTAGACGCGCTTGTACTCTTCGACGAACTCCCAGTCGGCGATCAGGCGCTTCTTCAGCAGGAGCGACAGCAGGGCGGCGAACATCGATTCCCAGCGCGCGTTCTCTCCGAGGATCTCGGTCGCGTCGGCGCCGTGGGACACCGCGCGGAGGGCAGCGACCAGGTCACGCGCGGTGAGCTGATCCTCGCCCGCCGTCGGCGCAGGTTCTGCCTCGGGTTCGCTGCGCGCCGACTGGGCCGACCGGGCGGGCAAGTTGATCGTCGTCCCGTCGAGCAGCGTGAGGGACACCATGCGAGGCGTCTTGCCCGCCCGTGGCTGGGGCATCACCGCGTCCCGGGCCGGCACCCGGGAGCTCTCGGGCACCGGCGTGAGGCTTCGAGGCGGCTCGTCGGGTTGAGATGGGGCTCGGCTGCTCGGAGCTGGCTCGACGCCAGCCATGGCCGCGCGCGGACTATCCTCCACCGCCGGAGGTGCTTCCGTGGGGATGTCTTCTTCTATCCGAGGCTGGGAACTCGGGGGGATCTGCACGCTCGGCGTGCTCGCCATCGCGGGAGGTGGTTCCGTCTCCCCCTGGTCTGGAGGTTCCTCGGTTTGGTCTGGAGGTTCCTCGGTCGCTCGCTGCTGCCCGGCGCCGTCGGCGCTTGGCGGTTCACTGCTGGCGGAGAGCCGCGTGGTCGGTCCGTCCACCTCGGAAGTCGGCGCGCCGTCTGCTGGCTGCGGGGGGGGCGCATCCACTGCTCGTTCCAGCGCGATCACTTCGTCGGCGGGAGGCGGTTCTGGGCTCTCGACCTCCACGTCGATGTCGAGTTCCGAGGGAGCCGTTGCGCGTGGGGGTTGAGGTGGCTTCGGTGGAGGCCGCTTGGGCTCGGCGGTGGTGGGAACCGCCATCGGGTCCGGCTCGCCAGCCCCTGCGGTGGTTCCATAGTAGACGCGGATCGCGGCCCGGATATCCGACGGCGGCGCGATCATCGCGCGCACCGGGAGGCCACTGAACTGTCGCACTTGCTCCAGCGCCGTTTCATCGGTGGGGTCGTCCATCGCGACGTACAGCGTCTGTCCCAGGCCTCGGACCCGACGCACGAAGATGGGGACCAAGCAGAAGCGCTCGACCACCTGGCTCGGTACCAAGTTCAGGAGCTGCCTCGAGAAATCGATGTGGTAAAGCGATACCCACGGCACGGAGAGCTGCTGGCTCAGGATCTGTGTGACCTGGGTCTCTGAGACCAGGCCCGACTCGACGAGCAGGGTCCCCAGTCGCCGCCGATCTTCACGCTGACGTTCCAGCACCTCGTCGAGTTGCTGGCGCGTGATCATCTGGGCTTCTACGAGCAGATCACCGAGTCGGACTCTCGGGGCGGCCATTGCTCTCGGGACCCTACCCCGAAAGCCTGAACTTCCCGAGGAGAATCGCCGGATGACCCTGCTTCCGTGGTTCGAACCAAGCGTGGCTCCAGCGGCGCGGTGAAGCGCTTCGATAGGTGCCGCTCGCTGCGATGCTTCCAGCGCGACCTGGCCGGCAGCGGGCGGTCGCGACATGCGTTTCACGACATTCCGCTCGACTACGCGACGATCCGAGCCTCGAGCCCCCACTGACCCGTGCTGACCCGCATGCAGCGAGCTTCCGTCGGGCGAAGAAAAGTGCACGGCCCGGGGGCTAGCGATGTTTCCCTCTCACCCCAAACCCACGCGAGGATGGTAAGTTACCCAGCGATGCGACCGTGCCCCCAGTGCGGAACGCAGTGCGCTGAGGAGCACAAATACTGTCCGGCATGCGGGTTCCCCGTGGGCAGTGTTCGTACCACGGCCACTGACGACAAGTTGATTGGACAGGAGTTGCCTGGGGGCTACCTGATCCTCGACCTGCTGAGCGTCGGTGGCATGGGGCGGGTGTACCGCGCCGAGCAGCGCGTGCTGGGGCGGACCGTCGCTGTGAAGATCATTCACCCCCATCTATTGAGCGACGAGAACTCCGCGCTGCGCTTCATGACCGAGGCCCGCGCCGCGTCTCAACTCAACCACCCGAACTCGATCAGCGTGATCGACTTCGGTCGTACCGACGACGGCCAGCCGTATCTGGTCATGGAGTTTCTGCGAGGAAAAGACCTCGCAAGGGTCGCTTACGAGGACGGGCCGCTGTCCTTCGTTCGCATCGTGGACATCCTGCGACAGGTGCTGTTCGCGCTGTCGGACGCCCACGAAATGGGCATCGTCCACCGGGACCTGAAGCCCGAGAACATCCTCTGCGAGCCGCTGCGTCGCGGTGGAGATCACGTGAAGGTCGTCGATTTCGGCTTGGCGAAGCTCAAGCAGGACGCGACGATGCCCAACGTCACGAGCCCCGGCATCGTGTGCGGGACCCCGGACTACATGGCCCCCGAACAGGGGCGCGGGGATCCCATCGATGGGCGCACGGACCTCTACGCCGTCGGCGTGATCCTGTTCCAGCTGCTCACGGGACGTCTGCCGTTCGAGGCCGAGAGCCCGACGCAGGTGGTGATGATGCACCTGTCGATCCCTGTTCCGGATCCCACCCAGGTCGCTCCGGAGCGCAACATCCCGGAGCCCCTAGTCTCGGTGGTCAGCAAGGCGCTGGAGAAGGACGCGGATCACCGCTTCCAGGACGCGCTGGAGTTCGCCGACGCGCTGAAGGAAGCCATCGATCAGGTCGAGGCGGAGGAGAAGGAGCGCTCGAGCGGTGTGCCTCCCGTGCCCATCGCGGGTAGCGTCCAGTGTCCCGCCTGCGAGTCGGTGGTGCCGCTGCAGAAGTTCTGCGGCGAGTGCGGTGCACGGCTCCCGCTGACCAGCGTGGTGCCGGAGGCGCCCTCGGTGCCGTCGCTGCCCTTGCCGTTGGTCGGGCGCGATGAGGACCTGGCCTGGCTCGCGGATCGTCGCGACCAGCTCGTCGAAGAGGTGGCCGGGGCCCGCCTGGTAGGTGAGTCGGGCGCTGGCAAGACGCGGCTCCTCAAGGAGTTCCTGGGACGCGCCGAGAGCGCGGGCGATCTGGTGGTCTACGCGACCCCGGATCCCCACGGCGCCGAGGTGGCCTACTTCGCGCTTCGCGAGGTGCTGGGCGTGTTGCTGAAGCGGCGCAAGAACGGCGCGACGATGCCCGACGTGAGCGACGCGCCCGATGACGTCGCGGCAGCCGTTCGCGAGGTCTTCGAGGGCCCGCGAGACGACGATCGGCGCAGCGTGCTCGAGCGGCGCTTCGCGCTGGCGGAGGCGCTGCGCTGGGCGCTCGGTCAGGCGCGTCAGCAGACGAACGGCGCCGTGATCGTCGCCCTGGACGATCTCCATCGCATGGACGGCGCCAGCCGCAGCGCGTTCGCGGACGCGCTGGGCGAGCCGCCTGCCGTGAAGACGCTGATCTTGGCCGCCCACGTCCCAGGCTTCGAGACCGGCTGGGGGGCAGCCCATGCGGCGCGGGTGATCAGCGGCCTGCCCACGCCCGCTGTCTCGCGCTTGCTCAAGGCGAGTCGTCCCGGCGAGCGCCTGCGAGCGATCGGGGATGCGGGCGCTCGGGGCGTGCTGCCGATGTACGTGGAGCAAGTCATCCGCTTCACCCTCGAGGGGGGCAAGGAGCCTCCCACTCGCCTGGCGGACTTGGTCGCCGACCGCGTCGCGGGCCTCGAACCCGACGCACGGCGTGTGCTGCAGGCGATCGCCGTGCTGGGCGACGAGGTGGAGCCCATCGCGTTTGGCACCATGGTGCCAAACGTGAGTGACGTACTGGGGGCGTTGAATCAGCTCGTGCAAGGGGGCATGGTGGTGCGCCACGCCGGCACGTTGTCCACCTCTCACCCCCTGATCCGAGACGTGGTGCTGGCGGCGGTGCCCGCTGGCGTTCGCCGGGACTTGCACTTCCGTGCGGTAAAAGTATGTGAGGAGTCGGGCGCTCCAATCGAGGCGCACGCGCTTCACGCCTTCTACTCTCAGGACTCCTTCCAGGCGCTGTTGCTGCTGGAGCAGGTCGCCGATCGCGCTTCGGCGAGAGGTGACACCCAAGCCGCCGTTTTGGCCTTGCGCCGTGGCCTGGAGCTCGCGCGCCAGGAAATCGCCCGGGGCGAGCTCGACGATCCCCTGCGCGCCT
>JAGQIY010000500.1 GCA_020430865.1 Myxococcales bacterium | reverse complement strand
GTGCGCACGTGCCACCGTCGGCATCGCCGAACCGCTCAGCTCTGTCACCCCATCGCCTGCCCGCCCAACCGCGGGCCGCCCTTGTTTCAGGCTCGTTCGCGGCTCAGGAAGCGCCCCGCCGGGGATTCTACCATGCGGCATTCTGAGCAGCCTCCCGGCGTTGCTGATCGATCACGAAACTAAAGGATGGCTTGAGAATCGTGCTGTCGCGGACTTGCACAAAACTAAAGCGTAGCTTACTGTTTGTGCATGATCGGCGACGCCTCCGAGACCCCCGAGTGGGACCGGCTCTACGAGATCGCCGCGGCGCAGGAGGGGATGTTCACGACCCAGCAGGCGGCCGAGGCGGGGTACTCGCCGCAGCTGCTCGTCCATCACATTCGCGGCGGGCGGATGGTGCGGGTTCGGCGGGGCATTTACCGGCTGGTCCACTTCCCCGCCGGCGAGCATGAGGAACTGGTGACCCTCTGGCTGTGGTCGGAGCAGGCGGGCGTGCTGTCGCATGAGACGGCGCTGGCGCTGCACGGGCTGTCCGACGCGCTTCCGGCGCAGGTGCATCTGACCCTGCCCGCCGCCTGGAAGAAGCGACGGTTCCGTGTGCCCGAGGGTGTGGTGCTTCATCACGCCGACGTCGAGCCCAACGAGCGGGCGTGGGCGGGGCCGGTTCCCATCACGTCGGTGGCGCGCACACTGAACGACCTCGCGACAAGCGGGCTGTCGCCCGAACTGCTGCGGCAGGCAGCACAGCAGGCGCTGCGTCGCGGGCTGACGAAACGAGCCGAGCTCGCCGACGTCGAGCTCGCCCTCGCGCCTTTCGGAGGACTCGCTGCATGACCATGCGGACCTACGCTTCGCCGGCTGCGTTCAAGCAGGCCCTCGAGCAGCGGCTGCGGGCAGCGTCGGCGTCTGGGCCCGACCTGGCTCGGAGGCGCCAGCTTCTCGTCTTCGATCGGTTCCTCGCCCGCATCGTTCACACGCTCGGCGACGCCGCCATGCTCAAGGGCGGCCTGGTGCTCGAGCTGCGGTTGTCACGGGCCCGCACGACGAAGGATATCGACCTGCGGTTCATGGGCTCGCCCGAGCGTGTGCTCGACCGGTTGCAAGAAGCCGCACGCCTGGACCTGGGCGACTTCCTCACGTTCGAGGTCGGGCCCGACGACGACCACCCGGAGATCCAAAACGACGGCATGCAGTACGACGGCATGCGCTTCCGTGCCGAGTGCCAGCTCGCGGGCAAGCTCTACGGTCAGCGCTTCGGGGTGGACGTCGCCTTCGGCGATCCGATCTTGGGCGAGCCCGAGGTCGTCACCGCCGACGATGTGCTGGGCTTCGTCGGCATCGAGCCGCCCACGCTCCGGCTGTATCCGGTCGAGACACACATCGCCGAGAAGCTGCACGCCTACACCATGCCGCGGCCACGGCCGAACTCGCGCGTGAAGGACCTGCCGGACATCGCGCTCTTGGCGAGCATCGGCGTGCTCGAAGCAAACCGGCTCGCCGAAGCCTTCGAGCAGACCTTCACGTTCCGCAAGACGCACGCGCTGCCGGCTTCGCTGCCCGATCCGAACGCGGCGTGGGAGACGCCATACGCGGCCATGGTCAAGGTCGACGACCTGGCATGGCCGACGCTCGCCGACGTGACGAAGGCGGCCAAGGCGTTCCTCGATCCAGTTCTCGCTGGTGAGCGGCAAGCGCGGTGGCATCCGACGTCTTGGCGTTGGGTTCGATAGCCAGTCCGCGCCGCCACATCCACGCACGCGCACGCATGTCCCCGCGCTGACCTCGGGTGGCTTTGCCCTGGTGTATGTGTCCAGCGAGCCTCGGAGGCTGCTTTATAACTGCCGCGGGGAAACGATGAGTGGCTCCGTTGAGCGCTTCGGGTCCGCTTGGCTACATCGAACTCCAGTCCCGGCGGCATCCAACGCTCGGTCGTCGGCTCGAGACGCACCTCGGCCTTCACGCGAGGCAGCTCGCGCAGACGGATTCAGCTCGAGCCGCGTCGACTTCGACTACCGGCAAGTGCTCCTTGCCGGCAAACGGAGCGACTCGCAGCTCGACGGACGACACGCGGCGGACGCTTTCCGGATCCCCAGCGCGGCACCAGATCCGTGAGGATCTGGCACCTACCCGAGGCATCGCGCCGATACACGGGGCCACCCAGAGCCTGACGAATCC
>JAGQIY010000499.1 GCA_020430865.1 Myxococcales bacterium | reverse complement strand
GCCCAACCCCCGCCACCCCACGCCAGGTGCCCCCGACCCCCGTCGTCCCACCCCCGCAGCCCCCGTCGTCGCTGGCAGCGTTGTTGCCCGCCGAGGAGCCGCCCTGTCCCGAGCCGCCCTGTCCCGAGCCGCCCTGTCCCGAGCCGCCCTGTCCCGAGCCAGCCTGGCCCCCGCCTCCGCCGAGCCCCGGTCCCGGGTCGGTCCCCGAACCGAACTCGAAGGCACCGATATCTGGCGTGCCCACGCTCGTCCGCGTGAGCGCGCTTCCGGGCGGCACTGCCATGCGACTCGGTGGCACGTAACCCACGTCGAGCAGCGGGTTCGGAAACGCCAGGGGACCCGTGTCAGCGATGGACGTCGTCCCAGCGTCGACCAGCGGCGAGCTCTCCAGCGGACGCAGATCGTACGCGGACAGGTCGCTGAACCCCGGATCGCTCCCTTCGGCCGTGTTCGTCCAGCTGCTCGGGACGTCGGTCCAGCCAGGCTGGAGCCAGTTGTTGGCTCCGAAATGCACCGCGTCAGCTCCGATCTGCTCGTTGTGGCGGAACATCTGTGCGGGCCCAGCGGCACGGTAGATGACGTTGTTGTACATCTCCACGGACTGCACCTCTTCCTGCAGCTGAATCACCCGCTCCGACTCCGCGCCGAGGATCATCGTGTTGTTCACGAAGCGGTAGCGCCCCCCGGTGCTTCCTGTGCCGTCCCCGCCGATGCGCGCGATGTACCACTCCGAGTGCTTGACCAGGACGTTACCGACGATGTCGGAGTCCTCGCGCGCCAGGCTTGGATCCGCCCCATCGGGCCCGATCAGGTCGAGTTCGTGGAACATGCCGCCCTCGATCCAGTTGAAGTAGATCTCGTTGCGCTCCGCGCGACTCTTCACGCTGTTGCCCCCGGTCCCATCATGGATGTAGCAGTACTGGAGGCGGAACACGGAGCCTGGGTACGTGCTCTCATCGGTCGCGGCGTAGATCTGATGGTAGTACTGCCCCGTCCCGTTTCCGTAGAACTCGGAGTACTCGACCGTGAGCGAGCCTGACTCGTCATCCGTGCCGAGCAAGCCGTGGCGACCGCACCCGTGGACCACGACGTTCCTCACGGTGACGTCGTCGGCCTTGTTCACGAGACAGCTGTTCTCCTCGTTGCCGTCCCCGATGATCTCGAAGTTCTCGAACACGAAGTGGTTCGCGTAGAACAGCACGACGAACTGGTCCCACTCGCCGCTGCCGACCCCCTCGACCACGGGTAACTTGCCGTTCACGGGGATGCCCCGCACGACCACGGGTTTCCCCGCGGTACCACCGTTCTCCGGATCGAACCACCAAGTGCCGTGGTAGGTGTGATCCCCCATGACCTCGATCACGTCGCCCGGAGCGATCTGGCCGAGGAGCGAGTCGTCGACGTCCTCGAACTGCTCGCCAGGGCCGACCTTGTAGGTCGCTGCCGAGGCAAGTCCCGGAGCTAGCGAGCAAGCCAGCCCGAAACCGATGCCCAGAACTCTCGCGCGGTGAACCCTCATCGTCCGAGGTGCTAGCCCTGACGCTCGCACCGAGCAAGTCCGGGCGCGCTGAACGGCTCAGCGACCGGCGCCGAGCTCGATGACCCACGCATCCCTTGCGCTGGCAAGCTGTCTCCGTCGCTTGCCCGGGCGCTGCAGCCCGCTTCAGGCTGCGGATGAGCCCCGCGGAATCAGACGTAGTACTCGGCGGCGCTCGCCAGGCCCGTCTCCAGATCGGTCGTGGCCTCCCAGCCGAAACCTGCCTTGGCGCGACTCGCGTCCGCCATGGAGTGCTTCACGTCCCCCGGCCGCGGGTCCTGGTAGGCTGGAGTTCCAGCGAAGCCGGTCACCTTGATGATCGTTTCCGCAAGGTCCTTGACCGTGGTACGACCACCGGCGCCGATGTTGTACGCGGCGCCAGGTGCACCGCTGGCGGTCATGGCCAGCAAGTTGGCGCGGACCACGTCGTCGATGAACGTGAAGTCCCTGCTCTGCATGCCATCGCCAAAGATCGCTGGCGCCTCGCCACGACGACAGGCCGCGAAGAAGCGCGGGATGACGGCCGCGTACGCACCGTTCGGATCCTGGCGAGGTCCGTAGACGTTGAAGTAACGCAGCCCGACCAGCTCCATGTCGTAGCAACGTGCGTAGGTCCGAGCGAGCTCTTCGTTCATCCACTTGGAGAGCGCGTAGGGAGACATGGGCTCTCCCTCCTCCCCCTCGCGCTTGGGCAGCTTGTCGCTGGTTCCGTACACGCTCGACGAAGACGCGTAGACCACCCGCTGGACCTTCTGGTCTCGAGCCGCGGTGAAGATGTTCGCGGTACCCCCGACGTTCGTTGCCAGCGAGTTAGCGGGCGTCGCCATGGACCGGGGCACCGACCCAAGCGCCGCCTGATGCAGAACGAAATCAGCTCCCTCGAGCGCGCGCTGACAGGTTTCCAGCTCGCGAATGTCGCCTTCGATCAGCTCGATCTTGCCCTGAAGGTGCGCGAGGTTCTCGCGCCGTCCAGTCTCGAAGTTGTCCAGCACCCGCACCTTCGCGCCGCGCGCCAGCAAGCCGTCAGACAGGTGGGAGCCGATGAACCCGGCTCCCCCCGTCACCACCACGACCTTGTTGGAGATATCCGGGATATCCACGACTCAAGCCTTGATCACGTTGGGCAACGGTTCGCGATAGACTCCCCGAGTGTCGATCACCAGCTTGGCGTGCTTGGCTACCAAGTCGTAGTCCACCGCGGAGTGCTCGGTGGAGATCAGCACGGCGTCGACGGACTCCAGGAGCTCCGGCGTGAGCGCTTGCGACTCCAACTTCGGCAAGTCGGGCCAGCTGCGCATCGAGGGTGCCGCAGGGATATGCGGATCGTGGTAGCTGACCTTGGCACCGCGATGCAACAGGAGCTCGATCAGCTCGAAGGAAGGGCTCTCCCTCGGATCGTCGATGTCCTTCTTGTAGGCCAGACCAAGCACCAACACCTTGCTGTTCTTCAGCGACTTCTCGTGGTCGTTCAGGCCCTCCTGGAGCTTGTCGATCACGTAGCGAGGCATCGCGACGTTCACCTCGCCCGCCAGCTCGATGAAGCGAGTGGAGATCCCGTACTCGCGCGCCTTCCACGTCAGATAGAACGGGTCCAGGGGTATGCAGTGTCCTCCCAGACCAGGCCCAGGCGTGAACTTCATGAACCCGAAGGGCTTGGTGGCTGCTGCGTCGAGGACGTCCCAGACATCGATTCCCATGCGGTCGTAGACCACCTTCAGCTCGTTCACCAACGCGATGTTGACGCCGCGAAAGATGTTCTCCGTCAGCTTCGTCGCCTCCGCCACGCGCGCGGAGCGCACCTTGACCACCTTCTCCAGGCCGACGCCGTAGAGCGCCGCCGCGATGTCGGTTGCATCCGGGTCCACACCGCCGACGACCTTCGGGATGGTCGCGGTGTTGAAGCTCTTGTTGCCTGGATCCTCACGCTCGGGGGAGAAGGCCAGGAAGAAGTCCTCTCCGCACTTGAGCCCGGATTCCTCGAGGATACCCTTCAGTAGCTCATCGGTGGTACCGGGATAGGTCGTGGACTCGAGGACGACGAGCTGCCCTTTGCGCAGGCGGGGCTTGATGGCCTCGCCGGTAGACACGACATACTTCATGTCTGGCTCGCGCTGAGCGGTCAGCGGGGTCGGGACGGCGATCAGCAGCGCGTCGGGCTCTCCGAGGCGATCGAAATCCGCGGTCGCCGTGAACAACCCCGACTCCTTGGCCTTCGCCACGCGGTCGGCACCGAGGTGCATGATGTACGACTGGCCCCGGTTCAGGGCGTCGACCTTCTTCTGATCGACGTCGAAGCCGGTCACCTTGAGCTTCGCGCGCTCGACGAAGGTCAGCGCGAGCGGCAGGCCAACGTAGCCCATGCCGATGATTCCGACGTGAAACGTACCGTCTTCGATCTTCTTGAGGAGGGCTTGCTTGTCAGTCATGGCTACTTCTCCACCCGGCCTCAGCTGGCCTGCTTCTGCTTGACGAACTCGACGGTGTTCGCGATGGAATCCAGATTTTCCGGGAGGATTTCCTGATCCTCGACCTTGATGTCGAACTCGGTCTCCAAGAACATCACGAGCTCCAGGATGCCGGTTGAATCCACGATCCCCATGTCCAGGAGCGACGCTTCGTCTGTAAGATCCGAGGCGTCGGCGTAGAAGTTCTCCTTGATGAACCCACGCACCTTGTCAGCGATGTCCATTTCAATCTGCCTTTCTCGCGATGGCGGCGCGGGCTCCGCCCTGCGCATCCTGTTCCCATCCAATGTCCACATACGCGCCCCGGGTGCGGCCGAAAAGCAGCTTGAGTTGTCGGTCCTGTCCCGACCCGAACTCGAACATCAGCCAACCGCCTGGGCGCAAGAAATCGAGCGCGTCCTGTAGCACGCGCTGGTGAATCGTCAGCCCGTATGGCCCACCGTCGAACGCTTCTCTTGGCTCGTTGTCGAGCAGCTCGGCGCGCTCGGCTCCGAGACGTCCCGACGAAATATATGGCGGGTTGCATACGATCAGATCGACCTGGCCCTCGAGGCCGCGACCCCGTAGCGGCTCGAACAGGTCTCCCTGATGAACCTCGACGCGGGCGTGCAGGTCGAGGTGCTTCACGTTGCGCCGCGCGAGGTCGACGGTGCCATCGGTGAGATCCGAGGCGTTGATGTTGGCGTGGTCGACGTGGCTCGCGATCGCGCACGCGAGGTTCCCAGCACCGCAGCACATGTCGACCACATTCACCGCCGCACGGTTCATCGCCTGGAGCTCGCGAACCGCTGCCCGTCCCAGGACCTCCGTCTCCCGACGCGGTACCAGGCACTGCTTGTCCGTCAGCAGCTCGACGCCCATGAACCGCACGAACCCGAGTACATGGCCTAGCAGTTCGCCCTGGGCTCGACGCAGCGCGTACTCCAGCGCTCGCTCGCGAGCTCCGTCGGCCCCGTGCCGCGAAGCGACCTCGACGATGTACTCGGCCTCGGCGGCGGCATCGACGATGCTCACGTCCTGGTCGAACTGGTGCGCGTCTCGAGCGCTCTCCAGCGCCTGGAGGATCTCCGCCACCAGGCTCACGACAGCCCCGTCTTCTTGATCTTCCCGGTCGTGGTCTTGGGCAAGTCGTCCACGATCACCACGAACTTCGGCACCATGAAGTTCTCCAGGCGCGAGCGGCACTCGTTCTGAATCTGCTTCTCGTTCAGATCGGCGCCGTGCTCCAGCACGACGAACGCCTTGATGGCATGTCCCAGGATGTCATCGGGGACGCCAATGACCGCCGACTCCTTGACACCGGGGATGCCGACCAGTGCGCTCACGACCTCCTTCGGCGCCACCTTTTCCCCACGGCTTTTTATGATGTCGTCCATGCGACCGGCGAAGTAGACGTAGCCGTCCTCGTCTTGTTTGCAGAAGTCGCCAGTGAACAGCATCATCTCTCCGGGGAGCGGGCCAGGCTTGAGGCGCTTGGCAGTGGCCTCCGGCTTCTCCCAGTAGCCACGCATGACGGTCGCTCCACGAACGACGAGCTCGCCGATCTCGCCAGGATTACAGCGCTCTCCTTGGTCATTGACGACCCACACCTCGGTGTTGGGAATCGCGATACCGACGCTGCCCGCCTTGCGATCGATGTCCTCGGGCGGCAAGTACGTGCAGCGCTTGCACTCGGTCAGGCCGTACATGCTGAAGATGCGTGCCTGGGGGAAGATCCGCTTGAGCGCGTCGATGTGCTTCTGGTGCAACGCCGCGGCCGTGTTCGTCGTCATGCGCACCTTGCTGAAATCGAACTCCTCGATGTTGTTCATCTCCGCCATGATGGCGAACATCGTGGGCACCCCTGGGAATACGGTCGCTCCCTCCGAGACGATCAGATTCAGCACCTGCGTGGCATAGGTAAACGAGCGCTCCAGCACCAGCCGCGCGCCCACCCGCGCGCACATGATCATCTGATACAGCCCGTAGTCGAAGCTGAGCGGAAGGGCGCTGAGCACGACATCGTCCTCGGCGTAGCCAAGGTAGCTGGAGACACTGGTCGCCGCGGTGAGCTGGTTGCGGTGGGTGAGCATCACGCCCTTCGGATCACCCGTGGAGCCAGAGGTGTAGATGATGCTCGCCAGGTCGACGTCGATGCGCCGCTTCGGCGGAGCTGTGCCTCCGTCCTCCGCCTCGATCGCCGCATGGAACTCTGCGGCGTTCGGAAGCTCGGTCAATTTTTCCGCGGAGATTTTCCCGCTCACCAACACCGTCCTGAGGTGCGTGGTCTCCTTCACCGCTTCGCTGAAGACCTTCCCCAGGTGGGCGTCGGTGATGAGCCCCGCCGCACGACAGTCGTTCAACAGATAGCTGAGCTTGTCCGCCTTGGTCAGCGGGTTGACGACGCTCACGACCGCGTTGGCTTTGAGCACACCCCAGTAGGAGATCACCGTCTCCGGCGTGTTGTCAGCGAAGACCAGCACGCGATCGCCGGGCTGAATGCCTCGGGCGATCAGCGCATGGGCCAGGGCGTTCGCTCGCTGATCGATCTGCCTGAAGGTCAAACGTTGCTTCATGCACAGCAGCGCCTCCTTGTCGGGGGCGCGGCGCGCGGCCTCGGCGATGTAGTCGTGCAAGAGGGGTACTGCGGCTTCGGTCATGATCCTTCTCGAGGCGCGACGCGCCATGTGGTTCGCGGGTCCCCGCGAAGCAGTCGAACGGACTAGCTGGAGAGCTTGTCCACCAGCGTACCCAGCTGAATCGCCGCGCGCGGCGTCGGGGCACTACGAATGAACTGTTCGTGGAGGAGCTGAGTGGAGAGCACGCCCACGACGGCCATGTTGTCAGTGTTGGAGAACTGCGTCGCAGCCCGCGCCTTGCACTTCGCCCACAGCCGCGCCACCGCGCTTGGTTCGAACACACCCG
>JAGQIY010000498.1 GCA_020430865.1 Myxococcales bacterium | reverse complement strand
CTGGCGGACGTCTCCGACTTCGTGCCAGCGGGGCGCTCGCAGACGGCAGAGCTGGAGATCGTACGCGGCAAGCTCAAGGACACGTTGCGCCGGGGGATCGACGTTCAGGGGTTCCGTGACACGCCGCCCGAGGACTTGCTGTGGGCGGGCGTCGTCGTCGGAGTCGTGTGTGTGGCGCTGCTCGCGTTCTTGCTGCCCGTCGCCAGCGTGATTGGCTGGTTCGAGCGTCGGGTGGTGCAGCGCTCGCGGGCGCTGGGGCGGGACGCACGACGCGTCGGGGTGCTCGGGTGGTTGCGCGGATCCATCGCCGGGGTGTTCCGTGAGGAAGTGCTACCGGGGGCGAGCAGCCACGCCGCGCTGCGCGTGGTGCCGTACTTCCTCTTCCTGGGCACCAGCGCCATGTTCACCGTGATCTGCTTTGGACACCCGCTCCTCGAGCCGGAGCTGGATCTGGGGGCGCTGTTCCTGGGCACGGTCACCGCCCTGGTGTGCACGGGGTTGATGCTCGGTGGCTGGCGGCCCCGAGGACGCTGGTCGCTCTTCGGGGGGCTCGGCGCAGCGCTCCAGACGCTGAGCTACGAGATCCCGCCGCTCTTCTCCATTCTCGTGGTCGTCCTCATGTCCGGTTCCGTGCGGATTGGGGACATCGTGGCTGCGCAGGGCGGCAAGCCCTGGGAATGGTACGTCTTCGACAACCCGATCACGTTCTGCATGTTCTTGTTGTTCTTCGTGCCGGCGTTGAGCGAGGGCAGCCGAGCCCACGCCGAGCTGCCCGAGGCAGACTGGGAGCTCGCGAGCCCGGTGTCCAGCAAGGAGCCCAGGGCGGGCACGGCGTCGGGGGTGGCGCTGCGCTTCCGGTCGGTGAAGACTCGCTACTTGATGTTCTTCGCGGAGTGGGGACACGTCTTCGTGATGAGCGGGTTGGGCGCTGCGCTGTTCCTTGGCGGTTGGCAGCTGCCGGGCGTGAGCCGGGGGCTCGTGACGTCCAGCGCTGGCCTGGGCCTGCTGTCTGCGCTGGTGTTCAACCTGAAGGCATGGGCGCTGACCCTGGCGGTACTCTGGGTGCGCTGGGCTCTTCCGCGTATCCGCGTGGATCAACTCATCGGGGTGGTCTGGAAGTGGTTCGTGCCCGCCGCGTTGGTCGGCTTGGGTGCGACGCTCGGCTGGATGAACGCGCTGAAGAGTCCCGTGTTTCGAGTCGTGCAGGGTGGGCTCTCCTACGTGCTGTTCGGGTTCGCCGTGCTGGTCCCGGTCTACCTCCTGCTGCGGGTGTTCGCTGGCTTGAAGGACCGGCACGCCGAACTGAGCGTCAACCCCTGGCTCTGAGATCGCCAGGGCGCTCGGGCGCTAGGCTGTGTGGAGGCTGACCGCCGGCTGACGGGGTACGCTCAAGGCTGCCCCGACAGGACCGTTCATCGCCGGCGTGGGTCCTCGACTCCTCGCCGTTGCTTGCTGCGCGCTCGTCGTCTCGGTCGTCACGCACGCCGAGGCGGGGACGCGCTGGCGGGGAGGAGTGGTGGAGATCCAGGTGGAGCCAAGCCTGCGCGGCCTGGAGCCGCAGGCGGTGCGGGCGGTAGAGCGCGCGGCCGATCGCTGGTCAGCGGTTCCTGGCGCACCAGAGCTCCAGGTGACGACCTCCGGCGACGAGCGGGCGCTGGGCTACGACCCGCGGGGTGCGACCAACAGCCTGGTGTTCGCGCCAGAGGGCAGCCCGCTGGTTGGCGGCGCGCTGGCGATCACGTTGCTCACGTATGACGCCGACACCCTGGAGCTCCTGGACGCCGACGTCATCTTCAACGGCAAGCATCGCCTGGTGGACGTCACGAGCTGCGAGCCAGACGGCGTCGCCGCGTACGACTTCGAGGGCGTGCTGCAGCACGAGCTTGGGCACGTGCTCGGGCTCGAAGAAGACTTCGAGCACCCCGAGGCGGTGATGTACCCGTATGCACCACCCTGGAGCACCAGCTCGCGGAGCCTGAAGGAACCCGATGAGAGCGCGCTGCAGGGCCTCTACTCCACGCCGATCCCCGGTGCCCCAGCGGGGTGCGCAGCTCGCGTGTCACCGTTCGGCGCTCGGCTTGCCCTGTGGAACTGGGCGCTCACCTTGGGGCTGGTGTCGGTGGCGCTCGGACGCCGCAGTCGGCGCGGCTGGCTGAAGGTCGTGCTCTCGGGGAGCGCTGTCGCGCTACTCATGAGCGGACCTGACCTCGCCTGGGGCGAGGAACGAGTGCCTCGAACCAACGCAGTCGAGGTCGCGCGAAGTGACGTCCTCGCCCAGCTCGAGGTGGTTGGTTCCCTCACCCGGTGGGACGGCGGCGTCCTCTACACCGACCTCCAGCTGGCAACGCGGGTGTGCGAGCAGAAGTGTGGCGAACTGCCAAATCGGCTCACCCTGGTTGGAGGATCTCGTGATGGTGTCGTTCAGGTACTCGGGCGCGAACCGGTGCCAGGCGTCGGTGCATTCCTCGAAGTCGTGGCTCCTCCGCCGCGCGATGGAAACCGGTTCAAGGCCCGACAGTACCGAACCGTATTCAAGACCAAGGGAGGCGAATCGCTATGGATCCAGTGACTACTCAAGAAGAGCCGCGCGCCGAGGCGACGTTCCGTCGCAACAGTGTCCGGCCCGACGCCGACGGACGCCGCGAGCACCCGCGCTTCTCCGTGGACTTGGACGTCCACTTTGGGTCGGATCACAATTTCTACGCCGGCTTCGTGGAGAACCTGTCGGCGGGCGGAATCTTCGTCGCCACGCACAACCTGCGTCCCGTCGGGGAGCATTTCGAGATCAACATCAACCTGCCCGATGGCCGTCCTATCAAGGCGGTGGGAGAGGTGCGCTGGGTGCGCGAGTACTCCGAGCGCAGCAATGTGCCTCCGGGTATGGGCATCCGGTTCCTGGAACTGGCCCCAGGGGCCGATCAGGCGATCGCGGACTTCCTTCGGGAGCGAGATCCGCTGTTCTTCGACGACGAATGAGGCGCGCGTGAGCGCCAAGCGCGGATCCCTGCGGAATGGCCACTCGAGTTCTCTCGTGCTGGCCGTTGCCACTAGCTCTGCTTCTTGCGGACTTCCCGCTCCTCTTGCCCTAGCTTTCCGATCACCTCGAGGCAGCGTTCCGCGATGGCCTTGTATGTCTTCGGCGAGCCTGGCCTGGCGAGAAGGTCATCGAGCTCGAGCGGTGCCCCGAAGACGATGTTGATCGGGGCGCCGGTGCCATCGAAGTTGCTCCTGACTTGCTGGACGATGTCGTTGAGCAGGCCGTTGATGAACACGGGGAGCACCCGCACCCGAGCCTTGTGGATGACTCGGCCTACTCCGCTCTGGGCGGGCAAGAAGCTATACGGGTCATCGTCCTTCTTGCGCGTGCCCTCGGGGTGGATGCCGACGAACGTGCCTCCCTGCACCAAGCGGTATGCGAGCTCGTCGAGGCTGGCGAGGTTGAGCGCAGCGCGAGATCGCTCGCGGAAGATCGGCGGGTACATGGCGAAGAAGCTCATGGCGCCGTTCACCAAGAAGCCCATCGGCTTGTCGTAGAAGAACTCGGAGCGCACCGGGAAGATGATGCGCTGCTGAAGCCCCTGGCGAACCAGGTTCGCGGTGATGATGTAGAGGTCGAAGAAGCTGCGATGATTCGACACGCAGATCACGCTCTCGCCCGGCGCGAGGTCAGGTAGGCGGTCGAGACCGTGGAGCTGGGTGAGGCGGTCCGTGCAGTAGGTGATCCAGCGCGAGCCGACGAAGCGCTGGCAGATGCGCACCGCGCGATCCAGCGGCTGGCTGTCGAAGGTGTGGCCGATGAAGCGGATCTGCGCTCGTTCGATGGGGGTGAGTTTGTCGGAACCAAGCTCCAGCAAGTTGGGCCGCTTGATGTCGTGATCGGTGGCGGAGAACACCATGGGGCCGCGGCTAGCCGCTTTGCGCAGACGAGACAAGCGGCATCCCGACCTTGTCAGAGCGACGTCCCGTATCGCCCGAAGCTTCCACGCTTCCGGTGTTGATGAATGTTCACGTCGCGTCCGTCCGCAATCCGTGACCGATCCGTCAGCGCGGGCAGCAACGAGCGCGAACGTCGCTTCGCTCCATCCAGCTCGCGTCGGGCTCCCGACGTCGATCCACCTGGAAATTTGGCTGATTCGACGCGCTCGGAAGCGACGATTGGTTGCCAGACTGGGGAGCACCGCCCTGTCCATGCAGAAATACACTGCAGCCTGCTGGGGCGCCTATCCGTCACGGCACGACCGTTGCTAACGTTGGCCAGATCATGCGGACGCAGAAGAGTGGGTGGTGTGGAACCGGTGTGGTTGCGAGCCTGGCAGTTTCCCTATCACTGCTTTTGTGCACGGAAAAGCCAGCTGAGGCTGCGGAGGCGACGGATGGGCCAGCGCCGGCACCTGCTGCTTCCTCACCCCCTGCTGCCGGGGCGCCGACGGCGGGAACAGCTGCAGGTCCGGTGGCGCCAGAGGCACCCCCTCCAGCGCCCGCCAAGGAACGCGAGGCGCCTCCGGTCGAGCTCTGGCTCGCGCTCGGGCTGGGCAACGCAGTGTGTGATGACGAGAAGCCCCAGTCCGATTGTCCCGTGGAAACGGGAAGCGCGTTCGCGCTGGGTGGCGCTTGGCGACTCAGCAAGAGCTGGGCGCTGGGCGCAGAGCTCGCGGGCTGGGAGTTCGGAGTGCGTGATGAGTGGCGCGGGCAGCTCGAAGACCCAGCCACCGACGTTCGGTTCACCTCCACCTACATCTCACTGATCGCTCGGTGGTACGCCCTGGCGAAGCTCGGCTCCTACCAAGGCTACGTTCAGTTCGGGCTCGGCGGGGGAAACGTGACCGGGGAAGCCGAGGCGGAGAGTGGAGCGAAGTACCGCGTGTCGAACACCGGACTCGTCTTTCCACTTGGAATTGGCTTCGATTTCGAGCTGGGCGACGTGTTTCGGCTGGGGCCTCAGGCGCTGGCGTACTTGCAGACCTCGAGCACCCACTGCGAGGAGCTGAACGGTGGCGGCGAGAGCTGCAGGGACTCCTCGAAGGACGAGAACGCGCTGCCCTACCGCTTCATCCTGGTCGGCACCTTCAACTTCGGCGGCTAGCCCACCTTAGCCTTGTTACCGCGTTGCAACAAAGGACGCCGCGAGCTCACCCGTTGCTCAAATACATGAACGCCCCGGACCGAGTGGACCGGGGCGCTCGTGAGCCATGAGCCGCGCTCAGGCCTTCATGGCGCGCTTCAGGGCCTGGTCTAGCTTGTCCAGCTGACCCTTCACCTGGATGACCTGGGTCTGGAGGTCCTTCAGTCGATCCCGCTCCAAGCTGTTTGCCGCGTCGAGATCGCCCAGCAGGTCGTCACGGCCATCGGTGAAGCGACGCAGCTGGTGGGCAGCCTTCGCGAATCGGGGCAACGCCGGACGGCCGCGCCGTTGGATCTTCTTGCTGGTCTGCCGCAGGCGGGTTACCTCACGTTCGATTCGGTCTACCGACCAGCGCTGCTTCTCCGCCTGGCCCGCGAGCTTCTTCTGCTGCGATGCAGTCAGCGCATCCAGGCGGTTCAGGTGGCTGAAGCCCAGGTGCTGCCAGCGAGGCTTGGTGTTGAGGTTGTTGCAGACTCGGTAGACCGCGAGGCAGCGGTGCAGCGCGCCGGGGCTGAGGCGGAGCTGCTCCTGCTCGCCGATCTCGCGCAAGCTGAGTTCGCCCTGGTAGCGCTCGGAGATCATGCGGCCAATCTCATAGGCATCCTCGGCGGAGAGCGGCGGAGCGTTCTCGTTCACCGCGGCGTCTGGCCAACGTACCTTGGCCTTGCCGTTGCGGCTGACAGCCTTGGCGCCGTTTCCGTTGGTTTTTGCCGCGCTGGCGGACACGCTCTTGGGGGTGGACTTGTTCGAGGTCTTCTTCTTTGCGGCCATGGCTGCGCTCTATTCCTCTGTGCTGACGATTCCGGGTGAGATGCCTCCTGGGTGCGAGGCTTTCTCCGTGGAATCGAGGTTCCGTGTTGACTCGCGTCCGGGCAGACGCGACGAGGGACAACGAATGGGTGGGGATGGGTCGGTCGCTTTCGCAACCGGAAGCTCAAGTGCTGTTACGTCTAGGTAGCGTCGGGCGTTCCGTCTACGTGCGCATCCCTGCGGCTTCGACGCGAGAGAACCACTCGGATCTGGAGTTGTTCCCTCTCGGGGTGCTGCTTGGCGCGCCGTGTTCAGCCGGTTGCGCCGCTTGCTCGAATGCGGCTCGCCATCGCGAGCTACTCGCTTCTGCTCGGCTCGATGCAATGCGAGCCGCGTGAGTGTCGTTTGCTTTGGTGTCGCGCGGCCTACGAGAGCCTTCGCGCTCGACGATCGGCTAGCTTCCTTTACGCCTTTGTTTGGGCTGCGTAAAGGAGCGGCGCCAACAAACGACAGCGTGCAATGGATCACCGGTCCTGTCTAGTCGCTAGAAAGATACAGTCAGCCCTCCCGAGATGCTCCTTTCCCCTAGGAAAGAACCATCGACCAGGAGACTGATTCCGCCGGTACCCTTCGATGTCCCATCGGCGCTGTTGCTGTTCTCGCTGCCTTGAGTCACGTTCCAAGCGAGACCACCGCCGAGGGTGTAGTGGTGACGGTCGCTGCCAACGCTGCTCTCTCCGCGTCTTGTCCAGTTGACCGGTCCGAGGAACGCTCGCGTGGCGAGGTAGGGTGCGAAGCCATCCCACACGCTAATTCCCAGCAGAACTCCCAGGCGAAGATCGCTTGCGGTGAGAGTGACGGAATCCGCCGCTGGTTGAGCGGCCGTGGAGAAGGATTCGGGCTGCTGCTCGGTTTTCGTCATTGAAAAGCCCAAGCCGAGCGTGGTTGTCAGGAATGGAGCGGGCGCTCGGGTGTTTCCCCCGATCCAGCGTCGCGCGAGCTGTCCGCTGACGAACCAGCCCGGGTTGACGTCGTGGGAGGTTCCTTCGCCGTCGAGCTGACCGTCGACGACGGCGCCACCAGAAAGGTTGAAGCTGAAACCTTCTTCCAGCCGTCGTCCCACGGACACGGCGAGGGTTTGCTGTGTGAGCGTGTAGTTGGCCTCACCATCGAAGCGTAAATCCGCAACGAAATAGCCATAGCTCAAGCCCGCTGACCACGGGGCGCTGGTTGCTTCGGCCTCCGCGCCGCCTTCACATCCCGTCGGACCGACGGGTGCTCCGAGGCCTCAGGCGTAGGCCGTGTCGGGGAGGAAGCCAACG
>JAGQIY010000497.1 GCA_020430865.1 Myxococcales bacterium | reverse complement strand
TCGACGTCGTCGCGCGTGTAGAGGTGGAGCACGCTGTTGAACGCGCTGATGATCAGCGGAAAGCGTCGACGCGTCCGCCACCTCCGCATGTCCCCGCGCGCGAGGTGCAGGCGTCGCCTGACCTCGGGCGTCTCCTTGCTCAGACGCTGCTCGAGCGCGGCGAGCATCGGCGCCGAAAGATCGACGCCCCAGACCTCGTGCCCCGCACGCGCGAGCGGCAACGCCACCCGCCCATCGCCGATCGCGTACTCGAGCAGCGGCCCCCCGACGCGCTCGGCGAGCGCGACGTAGTAGGCGACGTCCTGGCGCCGGCTCCTGTAGGCCTTCGCGTAGTACGCCGGGTCGGCGTAGTGGGCGAGCGCACCGAAGTCACCGGCGTGACCGAGCTGCGCGAGATCCAGCCCGGACACCGCGTCAGCGCTCGCCTGCGAACTCTACGTTGCCGGGAGGCAACGCGGACCTCAGATGCAGTTCTCTTCGATCCACTCGCGTACGACTTCCGTGCTGTCGCGGTGGAAGCGCACCTTGCCCGTCGCGATCTCGCGCAGCGCGTTGACGGCGTCGCGATTACGAGCGCGAACCAGAGGTTCCGAGCCTTTCATCAGCTGACGGGCGCGGGCAGCCGCCAGCACCACGAGAGCAAAGCGGTTCTCTTCCTTTTCCAAGCAATCTTCGACGGTAACTCGAGCCATAGGGGAGGGGCACGCTAGCGAGCGCGAGGGGTCCGCGCAAGGTTCCGGGGGAGCGATCGCCGACACGAGCGGATGTTTCTCACCTCGCTCCCCGAGCTGGACGATGACGAGCCTCTGGAATATCCGCACGGTTGTTCAGTTACACTGAACAGACGTTGCGCCTTCCGGGCGAGACCAAGTGTTCCACCTCTCCCCACACCCGACCGCTCGAGGCTCGTGGCACGCTCCCCATGATGAGTCTGCTCAAGCGTCTGGCGCGTCAGAACCCCCTCACGACCGATCTGGGACTGCTCGTGCTGAGGCTGTGGTTCGGCCTCACGATGGCCGTTGCCCACGGCTACGGAAAGCTGATGAACCTTGGCGAGTTCAGCGCCAAGGTCGCCAAGCTGGGCATCCCGCTTCCCGGCGTGCTGGGTCCCGCTGCTGGACTCAGCGAATTTCTGGGCGGAATCCTGCTCGCGGTGGGCCTGGCGACGCGCGTGTCCGCGGTGACGCTGACCGGCACGATGACCGTCGCGGCGTTCGTGGTGCACGGGAACGACCCGTTCCAGCGCAAGGAGCTAGCCTTCTGTTATGGCTTCGCAGCACTAGCCTTGCTGCTGGCAGGCCCCGGCCGCTTCAGCGCGGATGCGCGGCTGCTCGCGCGGAAATAGCGCGAAATTAGCGCGGAATTAGCGCAGAGATCACGACCGGAGCTCCGACGAGAACCGAGGGCGACTCGGCACTCCGCGCTTGCAGCAGGCGCGTATCCCGCGGATGTTCGAGGTTTGGGAAGGGCGTGCGCCAAGGGTGCGTACGTATGCTGACGGCGTGCGCGTGGGGGATGCCTTCGCTCACAGCGACCGTGGGTTGGGAGGAAGCTTCAAGATGTTGATCGATCGAACCAAGGCTTTGTTGTTGGTAGGCGCGTTGGCCGCGCAGGCTTGCGTGATCAAGGAGTCAGACGACGGAAACACGGGCGGAACCGCGGGTACCGGCAACGGTGGCAACGCGGGCAGCGGTGGTAGCGCTGGATCCGCGGGCAGCGGGACGGGCGGAAGCTCGACCGCGGGCACCGGGGGCTCGACCGGAGGCACGGGCGCGACCGCTGGAACTGGCGGCACGACGGGTGGAAGCGGCGGAGCGACGGGCGGAAGCGGTGGAGCGACGGGCGGGACCGGCGGCGCGACGGGCGGGACCGGCGGCGCGACCTGCGACGACTCCGTGGGCGTCGCCATCGACTGCAACGATTTCCCCATCCCGACCAACGAGGGAGACTGCGACGCGCGTGCCTACCTGTGTCCGCAGGTGTCGGGAAAGCTGCAACCCGGCCGCGACGAGGCCGTCGCGGACTGCTTCACGAACATGACGGACAAGTGTGACGGGGTCGAAGCGGAGCAGTGCGTGTTCACCGCGCTCAGCAACTCCTGTCCCGACGCCGCCGTCGAGACCGCATGCGGGAACATCATCACCACCTGCGTCGGCACCGTCGACGTCACGGACTGCCAGAACTACATGAGCGGCCTGAACAGCGCGATGCGCACCTTCTTCGAAGGCTGCATGGCGACGGAGTGCGACGTGACGGTGTGTGCGGAAGGCGTTCTGTACACGTCCGCCGAGTGAGGGTTTGGGGGGGAGGTGCACTGAATTGCCCCTCGACCCGGCGTGCAAGAGCACGCTTGCCCGCGAGCGGCGCTGGTCAACACCAGCGCCGCTTCGTGCCTCGTGGCAAGTTGAGTAGGCTTTGGCGATGGCGCACAAACCGTTCCCAGATCCACCCGACTGGAGCGACGGCTTCACCACCGTCGGCGTCACCGGCACCAACGGAAAGACCAGCACAACTAGTTTCCTCGCGGCAATCTTGAACGACTTCGAGCCGCCGGTACCGCGGACGACCACCATCGGACTGTACATCGGTGAAGAAGAGCAAGCCGATCTCCCGAAGACCTACCGCGGCTTCCTGCAGCTGATGCTCCGCGCACACCGCGCTGGCGCGCGCTTCGTGGCCCTCGAGGTCACCAGCGAGGTGCTCGCCCTCGGCCTGGCTCAGAAATGGCCCTTCCGCGCGGCAATATTCACGAACCTCAGCCATGACCACCTGGACGCGCACCAGAGTCCAGAGCACTACTTCGCCTCCAAGGCCCAGCTCTTCTTGCACCTCCATCCAGGTGCCACCGCGGTGATCAACGGCGCCGACGAGGTCGCGCCGCTGCTGTCGGAGGTCACTCCACCCCACGTGAAGAAGCTGTTCTACGGCGCCGCCTCCCGGGGCGAGCCCCAGCTGCCGCTCGACGTGAGCGTCGAGGACATCCGCGTCAGCTGGCAGGGGACGCGGGCGCGGGTGGTGGCCTTGACGGAGTCTGCCCGCGCGCTCGAGCTGCCGGAGCAGCTCGAGCTCGGCGCGATCGGCGAGATCTTCATGGAGAACGCCCTGGCTGCGCTGATCATGGCCGCCGCCCTGGGAGCGCCTGCCGCTCGCGCCGCCCGCGTCCTCGCATCGCAGCAAGCCCCCAGAGGACGCTTCGAGGTGGTGCACCGCGAGCCCTACGTCGTGATCGACTACGCGCACACGCCGGACGCCTTGAGCCGTACGCTGCAGACCGCGCGCGCGCTGTGCGAGGGCGAGCTGTGGGTGGTGTTCGGAGCCGGGGGTAACCGCGACAAGGACAAGCGCCCCGAGATGGGCAAGGCCGCGGCGATCGCGGACCACGTGGTGTTGACCAGTGACAACCCCAGAGACGAGTCACCTCGAGCCATCGCCGCAGCCATCGCGGAGGGCCTGAAGCGCGTCGAAGGCGCGCCTCCCCCCCAGATCCAGCTCGATCGAGCGCTCGCCATCGAACAGACGCTGCGCGCTGCAGGGCCTCGCGACACCGTGATCATCGCGGGCAAGGGTCACGAAACGGGTGTCGAGAGCGCCGGGTCGAAGCACGGGCGAGGTGACCACGAGCTGGTCCGACGCGCGTTGCCAGAGCAGCCGCCCACCGTCTAGCAGGCCAGTGGATGGCTGCGCCTTCCAGCAGCCTGCGTCCTGATCCGCGCGGATTGAGCACCGTATGCGGGCACGCTGGCTGTTATTGGCAGGCGGTTTCTCCAACACCTGTTAGGGTGTGAGGATGAATACGCGGGCAGCGGTATCGGGGCTCTTGGTGTGTTGTGCAGCGCTGCTGGCCTGCAAGAAGGTGAAAGTACCTGCGCCGTGGGAGCCGTATGTCCCCACGGAAGGGCTCAGCAACGCCATCCCGATGAGCACCTACGGCTCGCAACCCCCGCAGATCCGGCTCTTCTACAAGCGCAGCAAGGTCGACGTCAACGAGCTCAAGAGCGGCTTCGAGACGAGGTTCCAGGGCATGGGTCTGGAGAAGATCTGGGAGTGCACCGACATCCCCGACAAGCCCGCCGCCGGCTTCGCCAAGGCACCACAGCAGTACGTCGACTATTCAGTGAACCCGCTGACGCCGGAGACGTGGAACGCGCAGGTCGCCAAGACCGACAAGATCACGCGCATCGGCCTCCCACAGAAGCGCCAGTGCGTGTGGCTCCCTGCGGCCGCCAAGGTCTGCGGCAGCGTACCGACCAGCAGCGAGTGTCACATCAGCCTGCAAGCGCATTGACGCCTGTTCACGCGGCACCGGTCGTGGGGCACCGTTCACGCGAGCGGTGAGCAATCAGCTACTGATCGAGGTCGCTGAAGCTCGGGAGGTGACCGAAGTTGAAGCCGAGTCCGGCGACGTACGTGGTCCAGTTGGAGTCGTTGAGCGCGCGCAGGAACGTGACCTCCGGGTGCAAGGCGAAGCGCTTGCTGACTCGGAAGTCGAAGCCGATGCCAGCGCGGGCAATCAGCCCGGAGTTGCTGTTGATGTCGGTGAAGATGGTGTCCGTGCTCGTGTCGAGAGAAGAGTACGCGTAGGTGATGCCCGGGGCGAGCACCATGCTGATGCTCGAGTTGAAGTTCAGATCCAGGATCAGTGGCAGATGAGCGTAGACCACGCTGAAGTCGGTCTCGTCGGAGCTCCCGCGGTAGACCTGCACGCCCGGGTCCAGGGCGACGTCCACCGCATCCCTGAGGAAATTGAACTTGGCGTCGAACCCTGGGGAAACGAAGTTGTAGACGTGAAAGCCCAGGTCAATGTCGTCGGTCGCGCCGTAGCGCAGCATGAATGACGGCGGCAGCGGCACCTCGTGGCTCGTGTCGCTCGTGCTCACGTTGCCATCGCTGTCTTCCACGCTGGTCTCGGCGTCGAAACCCAGGGCCTCCGCGGCGATGCTGTAGCTGAGCTTGCCCTTCGGCGTGGTGCGCGCCGTCTGATACAGATTCGGGTTGGGACACGCGGTGAGGCAGAGACCGCACCCAGCAGCACGAGCCTCGGCACACGCCCATTAGCTCTCGAGGTGGGGTTCGATGCGAACCGAGTCAGCGAACGTCCCAGGCCAGCAAGCAGGCGAAGCATCGACTGGGGTGTGTAGCACGCTTGGCCCTTCGTTCGCCGACGACGAGCACTCGCGTCACCCCACGCCGAACAACCAATTCCTTGAAATCACAGCTCTTTGATAAGCATCGGCGAGGGCGCGCCGAGACGCCGACACCATGAAACGTGCCGTCAACAGGACCCCTGGGATACTCTCCACAGTCCGGTGCTCTAACCGCCCGCAAGGATCTCGTGGCATATCTGAGTGGATCGACCCAGAGCATCCCCGCTGGGACGGCGCTAGGGCGGTATGCCGTGGTCGACCTGGTGGGGATGGGCGGCGGATCCGAAGTCTACGAAGCCGTGCACCTGGGCCTCCACAAGCGCGTGGCCCTCAAGGTGCTGCGGAGAGAAGTGCGGGAGCACCCCGAAGTGCGCGCTCGGTTCCTGCGCGAGGGCAAGAACGCATCGCTGATCCGCCACCCCAACGTGGTCGACATCTACGACGTCGGTGAGCTCAACGGGCTGCCGTTTCTCGTGATGGAGCACCTCGAGGGAGAGAGCCTCGCCGACCTCCTGGATCGCGAGGGCCCGCTGGACGAGATGCGCGCGGCGCAGCTGCTCCTGCCGGTCATCGCCAGGGTCTGGGCTGGGCATGAGAAGGGGGTCGTGCACCGCGACCTCAAGCCCGAGAACATCTTCCTCGCCCGCGACGGCAGTCGCCGAACGACCCCGAAGATCCTCGACTTCGGCGTGTCCAAGGCGATGAGCGCCGCCGACGCCATCACGCTGCCGGACACCGCGATCGGCACCCCGCACTACATGTCCCCCGAGCAGGCTCGTGGCGAGCGGCCGGTGAAGCCGTACATGGACCAGTACGCGGTCGGAGTGACGCTCTACGAGATGATGACCGGGCGCCTGCCGCGACAGGACCTGCACGGAAACGAGCTGATGCAGTCCATCGCCTTCGGGAGCTTCGAGTCGCCCCGAGCCTGGCGCCCTCAGATGACGCCCGAGATGGAAGCTGTGATCCTCACGGCAATGGCGCCCAAGCCCGATGAGCGCTTCGCGTCGCTCAGGGAAATGGGCCTGGCGTTGTTGCCGTTCGCCTCCGCTCGCGCTCAGGACCACTGGCGCCCGGAGTTCACCCAGGTCAAGCCACCCAGCGAGCACCTCGCGCGCCGCGCCACGGATCCCGCGCCACCCTTCGCCGCCGACGACCAGACCGTGGTCGACGACTTGCTCGAGGCGAGTCACCTGGCGGAGCTACGCGCCTCGGACCCGCGAATGAAGGCCGAGAAGCCGGTCTTTCACAGCCTGTGGGACGACGATGAGAAGACGGAGTTCACGGAGATCAATCGGCTCCTCGACCAGCTCCCGCCAGACGTGCGCGAGGTCATGACCCGCTGGCGCAAGGTGCGCGCCGAGCGTCTGAGCACCGAGCGCAAGCGCGCCGCGGCGTTTGCCCAGGAGGTGCGCAACAGCGGTCGCCCGCCACCGATGGCACCCTCGAAGCTGGCGGATCCGTCATCCGCCGCCACGGAGCACCGCGCCAATCGCTGGGTCGCGGTGCTGGGGATCGCTACGCTGGTGGTGGCCGTGGTGCTGACGCTGCTCGTCGTGTTCAGCGGCCCCTGAGTCGACGCTCTTGGGCGGCGAGTCGGCGTCGGCCCACGCTCTCATCCCGGCGGATATAGCTTCAGGTTCGCGACCAGGCGCGCGTCGCCCGGGTTGGCCTTCAAGAGCCGCTCCAGCGCCGCGCGCCCCGACGCAAACTCGCCGACGTAGTAGGCCGACGTCCCGACCAGATCGAGCAGCTTGCTCTCGTACACGGTCACGTCGACGAACAGCCTCGCTCGATCGGGAAACGGGATCTCCGCGCCCCGCTTCGCGAACAGGTAGCACAGGGGCCAGTTCTGAGCTTGATACCAGTGCCAGGCGACGGCGAACAGAGGTTCCGCGCGGTAAGGTGAGTGCGCAAAGGCGTCCAGGTAGCGCTGCTGGCACTCCGCCCAGCTCACGCCACGAGCCTCTGCCACGCGTCCGAGCCGGAACAGCGACTCGTATACTTCCTCTTCCCAGCCTCCGAGCGCGACACGCTGCTGGTAGGTCTCCTCCGCCTCCTCGAGACGCCCGAGACACTCGTAGGTCTGCGCGAGGTAGAACGTGGAGCGCGTGTCGCCAGGCCGACGCTCGAGGTCCTCACGCAGCAACTCCAGGTCCTCTTCCCAGCGACGAGTCCGATCGTCCTCCGGCCTCAGGTCATGCTCGATCCAGGCCCCCGGGACGCGCTCGAGCGGCGGATCGCGCTCGGGGTGGCACAGGATCTCGTGGGTGACGCCGAGATATCGCCAACCAGCGCTGGCGCGCACGACACGCGGCGAGTCGTGAATCAACTCGGCGCTGTAGCGCACGCGTACCTGAAAGGCTTCGTCTTCGGCACGCTGGCTGTGCCTCCTGGTCTCGCAGAAGGCGCGCAGCGCTTCGCCTTCGCGCAGGGCGTCATCGCCATTGAGCAGCAGGTCGAACACCGCTCGCTCTCCCGCAAGCTCGAGCGCGCGGTTGCGAGTCGCCTCGAAATTCACGAACGGCCCCGAGTGCAGCTCTCCCGGCAGCGCACCGAGCACCTCGCGGATGATGTCCTGAGTGCCATCCGTCGATCCAGTGTCGAGGATGCTCCAGGTATCGACGCAGTTCTTCACCGATTCCAGCGTGCGGCGCATGCCCGCCGCCTCGTTCTTCACGATCATCACCAGGGCGAGCAGCGGCTTCTCTTGCTCCCCCACGGATCACTCGCTGGTCAGGCCGTGGTCGGCATGCCACTGCGCCAGACTGGTGTCGGGATACTCGGCGAAGCTGCGATCGTTCGGTCCGACGCTCGGCTCCACCCAGCTCGCCTTCGAGTCGAGCATCATGTGCGTGTTCTCGGGTGGCCTTGGCAGCTCGCTGTCGATGGCGCTCGAAACCGGATGCACTAGCTCCGGCCAGCGACTGTTGAAGGCCCAGAGGTGAGAGCCACATTCCCCACAGAAATGTCGCTCGTGGCGGCTCGGATACTCCTCGCGCTGCCCGGCGTCGTTCTTGCGCGTGAGCGTTGCACGATAGATGCGAACATGCTCCCCACCGTCCACCTCCAGCGTCTTCGCGTCGCCGCCCAGGTTGATCATGTAGCCGCCAGCGCCGCCGGTCTTGCGACAGATCGAGCAGTAGCAACGCTGGTACGGCACCGGCTCGTGGCTTTCGAGCCGGAACCGCACCTTCCCACAGTGGCACGAGCCTTCGAGCTTCATCGCCTCGAAGTATAGCCATCCGACCAGTGTCCTGTCTCCGTAGTTCGCTGCAAGACTCGGTGCGCCTTTTCGAGACGAGGGAACGCTGTGTCGACTCGTTCGGCGAATCACAGATTCGCCTCACCAGCAGACCGCTGGAAGACTGCGTTCTCGGGCAGCATCCGTGCTGATCCGCGCGGATTGAGCACCCTCGCTCTCGCCAACCCCGAGAAAATGAGCAGGGATGCGCCAGGGAGACTAGACCCCGATCTAGCGCTCGAATCTTCGTCGAGCGGGAATTTGTCTGAAAAGCCCGGTGTTGTTGGGGTTGCCACACCAAACAACCACACCGGGGGTCCCTTTTCAGGTGAAGAAGACGCTAGCCATATG
>JAGQIY010000496.1 GCA_020430865.1 Myxococcales bacterium | reverse complement strand
GGATCGAGCCGCGCAGACCGATGTGAGCGTGCTCATCGAAGGGGAGACCGGGACCGGAAAGGAGCTCACCGCCCGGTCGATTCACGGGGCCTCCGTCCGCGCCAAGAAGCCCTTCGTCGTGTTCGACTGCGCCTCGGTGCCACCCAACCTCGCCGAGAGCGAGCTGTTCGGCCATGTCCGCGGCGCGTTCAGCGGGGCCGTCAGCTCGCGGGCCGGTGCCTTTCAACGAGCCGCTGGCGGCACGCTCTTCCTCGACGAGATGGGCGAGCTGCCCGAAGCCCTCCAACCGAAGCTCCTGCGCGTGCTCGAGTCGGGGGAGGTACGCAGCGTGGGCTCCGACGAAGTGACCAAGGTCGACGTGCGCCTCCTCGCGGCGACCAACCGCGACCTCCACGCCGAAGCGCAGCGTGGGCGTTTCCGCAGCGATTTGCTGTACCGGCTGGACGTCGTGCGCGTGCGTTTGCCGCCCCTCCGCCGGCGGCCCGAGGACATTCCCGGCCTCATCCGCGACCTGTTGATGGGGCATCAGGCGCCCGGGGATTCGATTGACGGGCCCAATCTCCGGGAGCTGGTGGGCTATCACTGGCCCGGCAACGTTCGCGAGCTGCGCAACGTGCTGCGACGCGCCGTGACCTTGAGCGCGACCGCCGCGGGGAACGTCCGTTTCGACGGGCTGATCTTCGACCTCGGCCCGGTGCGCGAGCCGGCGGCCTTCGGGCTGAGCTACCCGGGGGTGGCACAGCCCTTGCCTTTCAAGGAGGCGAAGCAGCTCCTGCTCGAAGACTTCGAGCGCCGCTACGTCGATGCCTTGATGGATCGACACGACGCCAACCTCACTCATGCGGCGAAGGCGGCGGGGCTGAGCCGAAAGCACCTCTATGACCTCCTTCGCAAGTACTTCCCGGAGGCGCGCTGAGCGACTGGTCGCGGCGGCGGCTCTCTCCCTCTTCTTCGGGGCCTGCAGCATCGTCACCGAAAGGTTCGTGCCGGACGAATCGGTGCCCGGTTGGGAGGGGCCCTACGCCGTCCTGATCAGCGCCGACGAGCCCAACACCTGCCCGGCCGCCTATGACCAGATCGGCATCTACCGCCGCGGCGCCTTGGACCCCTCGACCTGCGAGTGCGAGGTGCCGGCTGCCGCTTGTACGACCACCCTGTCGCTACACGAGTCAGCCACCTGCGACGACGCCGGGGTTGCGATGTCGCTGCCTCTCGACACCTGCCAGCAAGCCGACGCGAACGGTAAGCACCTCCTCGCGCAGTTCTCGACGACCGGCGTCGCCTGCGAGGAGACTCCGCTGTTCAGCGAGCCTCGCTACGAGGAGATGGCGAGGGTCTGCAACTGCGTCGGGACCTACTGCTCGGCGCCCCCCCAGGTCGCACGCCGGTGTCTTCTCCAGATTGGCGACGCCGAGTGTCCCGACTCGAAATTCACCGAGCGGCACCAGCTCTTCGAAAACGACGAGGACACCCGCCAGTGCGACTGCGGCGTGGCCACCTGCGACGGCCAGCTACGTTGGCATGTGCCGATTGGCACCATCTCGGCGCAGCAGGGGTGCGACGAAGGGCTGTTGGCCGGAGCTCCCGTCGCGCCCGGGGAATGCAGCCCGATCGTGTCCAGCACCGGCGACGTGGTGGTGAAGTTCAGCAGCAGCGTGAGCGCCCCTTCGAGCTGCGAGCGTGACGGCAAGGACGCGTTCATGGGGGAGCTGCGCCTGACCGCGCCGGTGACCCTCTGCTG
>JAGQIY010000495.1 GCA_020430865.1 Myxococcales bacterium | reverse complement strand
TAGAGCGGCACCCCCGCACGCTCCTCCATGAATCGCACGTAGGCCCGCGCGGCCGGCGGCAGGTCTCCCAGCACCTGGGCGTGGGTGAGATCCTCGGTCCAGCCCTCGAGCTCTTCGTACACTGGAGTGACCCGTCCGGGCTGGTCGAGCAGATCGATGGGGAAATCCTCCGTGCGACCTTCGGGCGTGTCATAGGCCACGCAGACGCGGATCCGCGCCAGTCCGGTGAGTACGTCGAGCTTGGTCAACGCCCAGCCATCGACGCCGTTCACGCGCGCAGCGTAGCGCAGCGCAGGGATATCGAGCCAGCCCGTGCGCCTCGGACGCCCGGTGACCGAACCGAACTCCGCCCCCACCTCCCGCAGGTGCTTGCCATCTGCGTCCTCTAGTTCCGTAGGGAAAGGCCCCGCGCCGACACGCGTCGCGTAGGCCTTGGTGATACCGATCACCGTGTTGATCCGGTTCGGACCGATGCCAGCACCAATCGCCGCACCACCGGAGACCGGGTTGCTCGACGTGACGAAGGGGTAAGTGCCGTGGTCTACGTCCAGCAGGGTGCCCTGAGCACCCTCGAAGAGCACGCGGGTCTTGCGCTTGATGGCTTCATCGACGGCAACGGACGCGTTTCCGAGCATCTTCACGATGCGCTCACGCGCCGCGCGCAGGGGCGCCATCACCTCAGCGAGCTCCGGAGCGGTTCCTCCCAGGCTCTCGATGGTGGAACGCCAGCCGTCGAGAGCCATCTTCACGCTGGCCTCGAGGCGTGTGGGGTCCTTCAGCAGGCCCGCGTGGACGCCCAGGCGCTTGACCTTGTCTTCGTAGGCGGGCCCAATGCCCTTCTTGGTGGTGCCGATAGCCTTGCCTTCGGCCGCGGTCGACTCTCGCAGGGTGTCGACCAGGATGTGGTACGGCATGATCAGGTGCGCGCGATCCGAGAGCAGCAAGCGCTCCGCCACCCCCTTGTGTCCGCGACGCTCGAGTTCGTCGATCTCGCCGAGCAAGACGTCGACGTCGACGACCATCCCTTGGCCCAGGACGCAGCGGGTGTTGTCCCGCAGAATCCCACTCGGCAGCAGCCGCACGATGATCTTCTCGTCGCCGATGACCAGCGTGTGCCCCGCGTTGGGTCCGCCGGCGTAGCGCACGACCATCTCGGCAAACTCGGTGTAGATGTCGACGATCTTGCCTTTGCCTTCGTCACCCCACTGGGCGCCGACGATCACCACGGACGACATGCTCGCGTTCTCCTGCAAGGTCCCTCCAGCGAAGCTGGAGCGGACGTGAGTCTCACGCGCCAGGTGGCGCGGCAACTGAGTCAGTGACGAATACCTGGCTCGTTGCGGAGCCGTATTAGCGGCCAAAGCCGCAGATCACAAGTGTTGCGCAATCAGCGCTCGCAGACGAACGCTCACCCGAGTTGTGACACCAGAACCGCCAACGCGTCGGAGAGACTGGCGCCCTTGGCCTGGCTGCGCGCGCCAGAACTCAGCTCCAAGAGCTCGAGCGCCAGCGGTGACCCTTCGACCCAGTGAGTGAAACGCCAGGCGCGAGCGTAGCCCATCGGATCGCTGACCGGAGCGATCACGCTGACGATGCCCAGCTCGCGCAGGCCGCGCACGACGTCCCGCGCGTCGCCGGAGGCGCTCACCAGGACCCGGGTGCCCAGGCCGGGTGAACGCTGGGCCGCCGCCAGCGCCCACGCTAGATTGTCGAGGTCGACCGCCATCCCCGCGGCGGGACGGTCCTGTCCGAAGCGCGCGAGCAAGTGGTCGTAGCGGCCACCGGAAGCCACCGCCCGGCCGGGTCCTTCCGCGAGGAGCTGAAACAGAAAACCGGTGTAGTAGCGAAACGCCCGCGTCTCCCCGAGGTCCACCACGACCGAGCACTCGAGCGACCGCGCACGCGACCACAGCGCCTTGAGCTCCAAGCAGCCACTCAGCGCATCGGTTCCCGCGAGCAGCCGCTCTGCCCGATCCCAGACTTCCTCCCCGCCACACAGCTCGGGGAGCGCGCGCAGCGCGCGCAGCTCCGCAGCGGACAGGCCAGCGTGTCCAGCCAGGCGCTCGAGCTGATAGCCATCCTTGAGGGACAGCGCTTCGACCACCTCGTCACGCAATCCGCGCGGCACGCGCTCGAGCAGCGGTGTGGCGATCGCAGCGTGACCCAGGTCGATCACGAAGTCCTGCAGACCCGCGCGGCGCACCGACTCGACGGCCAGCTCCAGCACCTCGAGATCAGCGTCGACGCCCCCCTGCCCCACGAGCTCCACGCCCGCTTGAGGGATCTGGCGGTGCTTGCGCGCGCGCTCTCTGGGCCGACGCAGGACGGAGCCCTGGTAACACAGGCGAGCCGGCGACGGCGCCTCTGCCAGTCGCGTGGCGAGCAGTCGAGCCACCTGAGGCGTCATGTCCGGACGCAGCGCCACCACCTCACCCGTCTCGGGCTCGACGAAGCGCAGCACCTCCTGAGGCTCCAGGGCACCGAGACCGCGCACGAGCACGTCGGCGTACTCGAAGGCCGGCGCGTTCACGCGCTCGTAACCATACAGCTCGAAGCAGCCGAGCAAGCGCCCCCCCAGCTCCGACTCGATGCGAGCATCTTCCGGCAAGCGATCGCGCATTCCCGCAGGCAGCGGATGCTCGAGCGACCTCAGCCGGCCTTGGATCTGCGCAAGATCTGCTGGGGGATAGCTGGGCGGCGTTGAAGCACTCGGATCTGCCACGGCGGCCGGACTCTACTGCGAATCGCCGAGGATGGCCCGCGACAATCCGGCGGCCCTTTGGCCTTTGGCAGCCTGCGACGCTCGTTGTATGGCTGAGGCCATGAGCGATCACGCTGAAGGGCGGCCGAGCCTACCCGAAATCGACGTCCGGGAAAAAGGCGCGGAGAAGGCTGGCCAGCGCCAGTACATGGACCGACGTCTGTTCATGCAGCTGCTGGTCTTCGACGTCGACCGCGAGACGCATCCAGAGGACGCGATTCGCCGCCTCGGCAAGACGCTGAAGAAGCGCGGCGCCCCCGGCACGATCTACAAGGATGTGAACAATCCGCGCGGAATTGGTCTCCTGACCTGGAGCGAAGACCCTGCGTTCTTCGCCACGACGCTGCGCGACGCGCTCTGCGACGACAAGAACGAACAGCTCGTGCTGTGCCCCGACTTCACGATGATCGGTCGCAGCTACAGCTCCGGCTTCGAGCAAGACCTGGAGTACTGGCTGGTGAATCGTCCAATCGAGACAGTGACCAACCAGGAGTGGCCGTTCGCCGTCTGGTATCCGCTTCGCCGCAGCGGCGCCTTCGAACAGCTCGAAGGGCGGGAGAAGGGCAGCATCCTTCACGAGCACGCGCTGATCGGTCGCGCCTACGGCGAAAAGAACCTCGCCCACGACGTCCGCCTGGCCTGCCACGGCCTCGACTTCAAGGACAACGAGTTCTTGATCGGGCTCATCGGCGCCGACCTCTACCCGCTGAGCCATGTGGTGCAGTCGATGCGCAAGACCAAGCAGACGTCGCAGTACATCTCTCAGATGGGTCCGTTCTGGGTGGGGCACATGGCCTGGACCAGCCGCGGCAAGTGAGGGCAGCCGCGGCGAGTGAGGGCGGCGACGGTGAGCAACTCGGCGAGGGGTAGCGGGGAGTCGTTCGCCCTGGGCTTCGACCTGGACGGAACGCTGGTCGACTCACTGGAAGATATCCGCGCGGCACTGAATGCTTGCCTGCTGGAGCTCGGTCGCTCGACCGTCGACGCGCGGACCGTGCGCGGCCTGGTCGGTGACGGCACCCCCTTGCTGCTCTCCCGCGCTCTGGGTTGGGAGGCGCAAGACGAGCGACTGCCGGGCTTGGTCGAGCGCTTTCAGGACCACTACGCGCGCGCTCCCGCCGCCCACAGCCACTGGATGCCCGGCGCCGAGGCCGCGCTGCGAATCGCGGAGCAGCGTCGTCTTCCGCTGGGGATCTGCACCAACAAGCCGCGCAAGGCGACCCTCGCCTTGCTGCGAGCGCTGGATCTCGAACGCCGCTTGGCTGGCCTGGTGTGCGGCGACGACCTTGGGAGAAAGAAGCCAGACCCGGCGCCGATAGAGGCGCTCTGCGAGCAGCTAAACGTTTCCGTGCGGCAATTTCTCTTCTTCGGAGACGGCCCTCAGGACGTGCTCGCTGCGAAGGCCGCAGGCGCGATCAGCGTAGGCGTACTGGGCGGCATCGGCGACGAGCGCCAGCTGCGCGAGGCCGAGCCAGATCATCTGCTGCGCGACCTCGGCGGTGTCGAGCGACTGCTGAGCGCGCTTCAGCCAACCAGCGCGTGATACGCCGCCGACAGCCTGACGAAGCTGCGCAGGAGCTGCTCGCGCCGGTCGGCGTCCGCTCCAGGGTGGCGATCTGGATGCACCTCACGAGCGAGCTTGCGAAAGGCGCGCTGGACCGCGGCTCGATCGGCGCCTTCTCCAAGACCGAGGGTGGCCAACGCCTGCTGACGCACTGGATCTCTGCGCTGCTTCACGTTGCTCTGACTAGCGCGACTCTCGCGTCTTGGGCCAGCGTTCGGCGCCTGTGATCGGGCACGAGGCGCTTGCGTGTTGCCGTGCGGATTTTTTGGGGG
>JAGQIY010000494.1 GCA_020430865.1 Myxococcales bacterium | reverse complement strand
GCGGCGGCCGAGCCGCAGCTTCAGGAACCAATCGGGGTCCGCTAGGCTTTGCCGCGCGGCAGCTACGATGTCCGCATGACCGGCTTCGAGGATGGCCTCCGCTTGGGCGAAAGAGTGAATGCCGCCGCAGGCGACCACCGGGGTCTCGAAGCCGGCCTCGCGCACAGCCCGACGAACTCGAGCCGTGTCAGCGATGTTTCTGCCAAAGGGCCCGCGCTCGTCGGAGTAGACGCTGGGCATGCACTCATACCCGCTCTCACCCGTGTAGGGGTACGCCGCGTGTCCGAGCTTCGGCTGCTTGGCGTCTTCGAAGCGACCACCCCGCGACAGCGACAGGTAGTCCATGCCCGCCTCCGCGAAGCGCACGCCGAAGTAGCAAGCGTCCTCCACGCGGCTGCCGCCAGCGACGATGTCATCCGTGAGGAAGCGTGCGCCCACGGTGAAGTCTTCGCCAACCCGCGCACGCACGGCATCGAAGACCTGCAAGGGCAGGCGTACCCGTTGCTCCTTCGGCCCGCCGTAGCCGTCCTCGCGGGTGTTCAGTGCGGACAGGAACGAACTCATGGTGTAGGCGTGAGCGTAGTGAAGCTCCACTCCGTCGAAGCCTGCGGTCCTGGCTCGCTCGGCGGCGTCGGCGAACAGCCCAGGCAGGTGCAGAGGAAGGTCGCGAACGTGCGGCAAGCCCATGTCGGTCACCCGCTCACGGTAGCCTTGGCGCAGGTCCTCCAGTGCCCTGCGCGAGAGCACTGCCTCGAGCTCCGAGTCGCCCAGCTGGACCAGCACTTCGCGCGCGCGCGCTTCGTCTCCCGGCTGCAAACCGAGGCGCTCGAGCAGCGCCGCGTCCAGCTGGAGGAAGCGCGAGAGGAACTTGGTCCGGTCCACCCGGCGACGAATCGCCAGGAAGTCGATCAGCTGTATGAAGAGGCGGGTCTCCCCAGCGCTGGCCTCGCGAACCGCGTCGACGACCTTCGCCAGGCCCTGGATGTAGCGTTCGTGACCGATGCGCAGCAGCGGGCCGCTTGGCACGTCGCGGATCCCCGTGGCTTCCACGACGATGGCGCCAGGGCGCCCAGCGGCGAAGCGACGGTACCAATCGATCACGTCCTGCGTGACTTCGCCTTGCTCGGTAGCCCTCCAGGGCACCATCGCGGGAACCCAGGTTCGCTGCTCGAGCTTGCAGTTGCCAACGTCGATGGGACTGAACCAGCGCGATTTCCGCGCGGTTTCAGACGTGGGCCACTCGACGACGGGGAGCTGGACCTTGCGCGCGCTGGGAGGCTTCCACATCGAGGCTTCAGTGGGTCCGAGCCTGGAAGGCCTTGAGCCAGCCCCGAGCGATCACCAGGTGCTGGACCTCGCTGGTGCCTTCGTAGATGCGCAGCGGGCGAATCGCCCGATAGAGCTGGTCGACGACGCTCTCCGCCAGCACGCCACGACCCCCGAAGATCTGCACCGCGTCGTCGATGATGCGCTGAGCGCTCTCCGTGGCGTGGAGCTTTGCCATCGCACAGGGCAGCGACACCCGACCGCCCTGGGTGTCCTTCTCGTGGGCGGCGCGATAGATCAACAGGCGGGAGGCGCTCAGCTCGGTGACCATGCGGGCCAGCTTCGCCTGGATCAACTGAAGCTCCGCGATGGGTGCGCCGAACTGCTTGCGCGAGAGGGACCAGGCGGTGGCTTCCTCCAGCGCGCGCGTCGCCATACCGGCGGCCGCGGCGGCGACCGTGGTGCGCAGACTATCGAGGGTCGCCATCCCGAGCTTGAAGCCTGCGCCTCGCTCGCCCACCAGGGCTTCATCTGGCAGCTCCACGTCGTCGAAGAACAGCTCGCCCAGGGGGTGAGGGTTGCTCAGGATCTGCGCCTTCTCGAAGAACAAGCCCGGGGCGTCCTTGGGCACGACGAAGCAGCTGATGCCGCGATGACCCGCCTCGTGATCCGTGCTGGCGAACACGGAGTAGAAGTCGGCGATCCCGGCGTTGCTGATCAGCGTCTTGTGACCGTGCAGCTTCCAGCCGGTGCGGGTCTTCTTCGCACGTGCCGTCAGGCTCGCCACGTCGGAGCCAGCATCGGGTTCCGTCATGGCGAAGCCCGCCATCAGATCGCCGCTCACGGCGCCACCGACGAAACGCTCGCGCTGAGCCTTATTCCCCGCGGAAGCAATAGGAGTGCTGCCCAGGCACTGCAGGGCATAGATGTCGTCAGCCAGCGGACTCTGGAAGGCCAGCGCCTCGCGCACCAGACAACAAGCGCGCAGATCCAATGGGTGGGCGTGCTTCACCAGGCCGGCCTTGCCCAGCTCCTGGACGATCCAGCGCGCTCGGTGGCGCGCGTCGGCGTCGTCCTTGGGCTGACCCTGTGGCGCGAGCACATCGCGGGCGAAGGCTTGCGCTGCTTCCGCGACGTCACGGTGATGCGGCTCGAGGAACGGAGCTACGCTTTCGAGGTCGATCATCGGCTTCCCTTCGGAGGTCGGCTGGCCGCTAGCGGAAACGCGCCTCACGCTTCTGCGTGAAGGCCTCGTATGCTTCCCGGAAGTCCGGGTGCTGCATGCACACCGCTTGCGCTTCGGCCTCGGTACGCAGCGCGGTCATCAGATCCATGTCCGCCTCTCGATTCAAGAGCTCCTTGGTCATGCGCAGACCAAAGGCGGGTCCCCTGGCGAGCCTGGCGGCGAAACCCTGGGCCTCCCCGAGCACGCTGTCGACGCTGACGACTCGGTTGTAGAGGCCGATGCGCAGGGCCTCCTCCGGCGCAACGAAGTCGCCCGTCATGAGCAGCTCCGTCGCCCGCCCCAAGCCGATCAGCTTGGGTAGCAGCCAAGCGATGCCCATGTCGGCGCCGCTCAGTCCGACCTTGGTGAAGAGGAATGCGATCTTGGCCTTGTCCGAAGCGATGCGGATGTCGCTCGCGGCGGCGATCACCGCCCCTGCGCCGGCAACCGTGCCGTTGAGCGCGGCGACGATGGGCTTCCGGCAGTCACGCATCGCAGCGATCAGCTCACAGGTCAGGTGGGTGAAATCGAGCAGCCCTTGGAAGTCGCGCTCGAAGAGCGCTCCAATGATGTCCTCGACGTCTCCGCCCGAGCAGAAGGCGCGGCCCGCACCGGTTATCACGATCGCTCGCACCGCGGTTTCCCGATCCAGGGCGCGAAACGTCTTGCCGAGCTCTTCGTAGATCTCGAAGGTCAGCGCGTTCAGGCGATCAGGGCGACTCAGGGTGATGGTCGCCACCTGGGAATCCGCCGCGAAATCGAGCTCGAAGCTCTTGGTAGAGATACTCAGGGTCATCGTTCGGCCTTCACTCGGCGAAGGACTCGCCATCTTGGTCTTGTTCCAGGCTGTGGCGCAGACGGTCGAGCGCAGTCGAGAGTTTGTGGCGCTCGCCATCAGCCAAGCTGCCGAAGATCTCGTTGAGCCACTCCTCGTGACGCTGCACCTCACGCTTGGCCAGTCGCTTCCCCTTCGCAGTCAACTTGAGCACTCGGACTCGCTTGTCGTCGGGGAGCGTCGTACGCGTGACCAGGTCCCGCGCCTCGAGCCGGTCCACGATCCCAGTCAGGTTCCCGGCGGTAACGAGCAAGACCCTGGACAGCTCCGTCGAGGTCATGCCCTGGGGATGCCGAAGCAGCTGCGCCAGGACGTCGAACTGAGGGAGCGTGGTGTCGCTCTGAGCGACGCGTCGCCGCACCTCGCGCATCACGAGCCCGTGACACTTCACCAGGCGGATCCAGACCCCCGCCGCCTGCTTCGCGTCGTTCGTCATGGTACCACCGCCGTCGCCTCGATCTCGACCAGTGCGCCCGGCTCGAGCAATCCTTTGACTTCGAGCAAGGCCATCGCAGGATAGTGGCGGCCCATCAGCTCACGATAGCTGGCGCCGATGCCCTTCAGATCCGCGAGGTACAGCTGCTTGTCAGTGACGTAGATGGTCAAGCGAGCGATGTGCTCCGGCTTGCCGCCTGCGCTGCGCACCACGGTGACGACGTTGGAGAGCGCCTGAGCGAACTGCAGCGCGAAGTCGTGGGAGACGATGATCTGCTTCGCGTCCCAGCCGATCTGCCCAGCGACGAACAGCAGACGGCCGCCGGCTGGGGCGAGTACCCCGTTCGCGTATCCCTTGGGCTCTCCCCAGGTCTCTGGGTTGATTGCTTCGAGCTTGCTCATCCGATGAAGCCTCCCGCGTCCATCACGATCGCCTGTCCAGTCGTGCCGCCAGCGCGTTCCTCACATAGGTTCGCGACCATGAACGCCACTTCCTCCGGTTCGATCAGGCGATGCTGCCCAACGGTGGCGAGGATCGCCTTCAGCGACTCTTCGCGATCCCGTCCGGTCTTCTCGCTCACACGACTGATGGACTCGTCAGTCATTTCCGTGTTCACGTACCCGGGGCACACGCAGTTGACGGTGACCCCTTTGGCTTTGACCTCCGCTGCAACCGAGCGGCTGAAGCCAAGCACCGCGTGCTTGCTCGCGGTGTAAGCTGCGATGTAGGGCGTCCCAACCCGGGAGGTGACGCTCGCGACGTTGACGACACGTCCCCAGCGTCGCTCCAGCATCTCGGTGACGAACGCCCGCGTGCACAGAAAGGGACCGGTCGCGTTGACCGCCATGATCTGCTGCCAGTCCTCGAGGGGCACACGCTTGATGTCATGGCTCTTGGCGATGCCCGCGTTGTTCACCAGGATGTCGACGCCTCCCAGCCGGTCCCTGGCGACGGCGGCCATGGCCGCGACGCTGTCCTCGTCGCTCACGTCGCATGCTGTCGCGAACGCGGTACCGCCCGCTGCCCGCAGCGCCGCCGCGACGCGCTCGACCTGTGCCTCGCTACGCGCCGTGACCAGCACATGGGCTCCACGCTCGACGAGTAGCTTGGCCACGGCAGCTCCGATGCCTCGTCCCCCTCCGGTGATCACGGCGCGACGACCGCTGAGTGAGCCCCCAGACTCTGACATACAGATGCTTTAGACTTAAACTATCTGGACTGCAAGCGGAGTCGACTCGCTCTCCCCGAGACCATCCCTCGCCGTGGCGCGCTTGGCAACCCGTTTAGACTTAAACAAGTCCGTAGGAGCACTCCAGCTCCTGTTCGGTGACGCGGCAATGTCACGTTTCCAGCGCGATTGTTGCGTTTTTCGGGCGTTCGGCTCGCGGCCTGGAGGAGAGCTTGGACAGCGGTGTCGCTGGCCGGTGCACGAGGGCGGCTTCCGTCGCTCGAACCCACGGCCAGGCTGACTCGCGCGAGCCGCGCGGTCCCGCGCGGGTGCGGCTCAGAGATCCACGGCGTAGACGAAGGTGGCCTTGGGGGCCCGCAGCCAGCGCTCGCGGATCAGCTCGAGCAGCTTCTTCACGCCGCCATCCTTGTCCACGTAGGCGGCCTTCAGCTTGCTTGCGCCGGCGACGTCGCCCTTCGCCTTGATGCGGGCGACCTCCTTGAGCAGCGCCGCCGCGGCCTTGGGGAACTGTTCGAGGTCGAGCTGGACGCACCCGGTGTCCTTGCCATTCGCAGCCTTCTGGTCTGGCAGCCAAGCGCCGCCCCCATGCTCCAACAACCAGCCGAGCTGGATGGCTGCGAGCTGGCTGTACGGCTTCGGTTTCGTGGTGTCGCCCTCGTACATGCCTCGCGAGATGTGTCCGAACGCCCACGCCAGATCTCGCACGTGGGCCTGACGAGCCAGCTCCGGGGCGATGAGCTTGCGCTCCGCCAACCAGTCGGTGAAGTAGAGCGCCGCAGACTGTGCCTTCAGCTCCTCGAGTGTGCTCGCCATGCCACCGCTGAAGATCTGACGGTCGGTCTTGCCTCGCACCTTGTACTCGTGGGCTGGGCCGAGGTTGTGAGCGGCCTCGTGGAGCACGGTGCTCATCAGCATCGGCTCTTGGTCGTCGGTGTACTCCTTCATTGTTTCCGCGCAGAACATACTCGATGCGAGCTCGCGGCTCTGGGCCACGCTATCCGGATCCGAGTAGAGGTTGGTCATCGCCACGGTGCGACCGCGCCCTTCGTTGGCCACCGGCCCCCAGTTGGGCAGGCTCTGACCGATGGTTGCGCCGTGGGGGCTGCGGCTGTCGCCGGCGTTCAGCACGATGTCGATGAAGTCGGGCAGGTGGAAGTCCACGTCACGGGCGCGATACGGTGCTCCTGCTAGCTTCGCGAGCGCCGCCTCCATGTCGGACTTCACGGGCCCCAGCTTGTCTTGCCAGCGCAGCGATCCCTGGTTGATGCGGGCGAAGCTCACGTGGAACCCGGCCTTGAAGCTGCACGGCTCGAAGTAGACCTCGTCGGGCGCGATGCGCAGGTACCACCTCGAGTTCTTGACGTTCATCTTCGCCCACGCTTCGTCGGCGGGCTCCCAGTCGTTGTCGGTGAACGCCTTCGCTGCGGCCTGGAGGTAGTCCCGGAAGGCCTTCTCGTCGTCGCCGAGCAGCCCGGCCGCGGCCTGCAGCTTCTTGCTGATGGCCTGCATCTCCGTGGCATACACCTCGGTGTAGGGCACCGCCTTCAGGTCGGTTCCGCTGCCTTGCACGACCGCGAACTGGTAGATCAGCTCCTCACCGTCCTTGCGAGCCTTGAGCTTCTCGCAGAACTTGTCTTCTTTCTGCAGCGAAGCAGGGTAGAGACCGCTGACCTTCGCTGGCTGGCTCGGCACCGCGTTGCACTCGGCGACGTTCTCTGTCTTCGGCGCCACGCACCAAGGGCCTTGGTTGCGGAAGAACACCATGTGACTCGCGGTGTCCGCAGGTGGGATCAGCTTGTCCAGCCCATAGGAGCCGAGCTGCCGCGCGTGGATCTGCTCGATCAGCTTCGCGGCTTCGAGGATGTTGCTGACCAGCGCTTGGTCCGCAGTGCTGGCGGTGCGCAGGTCGGTTTCGATCAGCGTGGGCTTGCCCTGAGACAGCTCGTCGATGATCAGCTCGCGCCGCCGCCGCTCCTTCTGGTCTAGCTCGGAGAACGCGGGGCCGCGCTGCTCCAGGCGCACGAGCTTGGCGTACTCGTCGAAGAATCGATCGCTGAAGGCCGGCTTGTCGTCGGCGTCGGTCTCGAACCACGTCGAGCGCGTTGCGTCGCCATACCCCCAGAGGATCGCCAGCTCGTCCGGATCGATGGCCTGGTTGGAGTTGCTGTCGGCGCGCCAGAACAGCGGTAGGTAGCTCTGCGCGGCCAGGGCGTTGAAGCGCTGTCGGCTGAGTGCGTCGAGCTTCGGCGTGGGCGCCGGGGCCTCGGCCGCTGTCGGCGTCGTGGCGGGGGCCGGCGGTTGCGGCTCGGGTGCAGCGGGCGAGCAGGCGACGCTCGAGCCGAGCGCTGCGCAGGTCAGCAGGTGGAACAGCACGCGAGAGCGATGAGGGGCTTGCATCGACGGGGGCTTATCGCTGTCCTCCGCTCAGCGTCAACCGGCAGCTTTGAGCGGTTTCTCCGCCAGCACACGCTGCTTCACGAAAAGTTCCCGGAGCTCCGAGAAAAGTGCTCCCTCACCCCCAAGGCCGGAGAAGGCGTGGGGTCAGACGGGGGCGCGCGGGGATGGACCGCGCGGGTTCAGGCCGGGCCGGCTTCCGTCGGGGTGCGATCGCACTGCGACCAACCGACCGCTGACAGAGAGCGCTCGAGCCGGCGGCACGCCGAGCGTTGGATTTTGAAGGCGCGGTGGTGCTTGGGGTGCGCTAGTCCTTACACGCGGGCTACCTGGGCATCGCTGCGCCTTCTGCTAGTCGTTTCCCTGGGGAGGTACCCTCTCTACTTGGTGCCCTGCTTCGGTTTACTGGCCTGCTTCTGCTTCTGCTTCTGCTTCTGCTTGTCCGCAGCATGCGGCTTG
>JAGQIY010000493.1 GCA_020430865.1 Myxococcales bacterium | reverse complement strand
GGCGGCTCCGCGCTGCTCAAGGTGCTGCGCCTCGCCGGCAAGGCCGCCGGCATCCCCACCCGCATCGGCCCCCAGGTGCTCCGCCGCACCGTCAACACCTCGCTCCTCGAAGCCGGCGTCGACGGCGTCATCCTGCGGGCGCAGATGGGGCATACCAGCGAGCGCATGACCAGCCGCTACGCGGGCGTGCACCCCGAAGCCAAGGTCGCCGCCATCGAACGCCTGCACGCCGCCGTCGACGGCGCGGGCTGGTCACACCTGCCGGTAACACCTCTGGTAACACCGGCCGATCAGGGCGTCTGCGCGGAGGGCGTTCGAAATGAAAAAGCCCCCGAATTTCGAGGGCTTTCGGCGGAGCGGGAAACGGGACTCGAACCCGCGACCTTCAGCTTGGGAATCGCAATGGTCGCTGCCGTCGGATGGGGTCTGTAGGCCCGAAAAGGGCGTGGTTGAGCCGGTTTCGCAGAACTGAAGGCAACACGGCGCTGCATGCTGCAACTGCGAAACCGGGACCAAAACCGGGACCTATCGGGAGCCGAACCGGGACCTCGAAGAGCGAACTGACATCCCCTCTCGACCGATGCGCGTCACGGACCGAGTGTCCGCCAGCGCGCTCTGCGAGCCGGCCGCTCAGCCGGCGAGCTTCCTTCCTGTACCCGAAGATGACCGGCGAGTTGACCCAGTTCGGCGGCAACCAGATGCCCCAGGGCGCGCCGCCTATAGCGCCGAAACGCTCGAATGTATCGATCTCTGGATCGACGCGTGTTGACAGGGGTCGAGGCTGCGGTGAGTGATGCCCTGCTCCAACGAGCGGGTGGGCGCGCAATCTGGCGCTGGTGGGCGAACTCGTATCGGTTCGGGCCAGAGCTCGTGGCCCGAACTACGAGGCGACGCGCTCAAATCGTGATGCGATTGGCAGAGCCGTCCAGCGAGCGGACCAACGGTTCGAGCTCGCGCTCGACGGTCCTGCGCAACTCGGACGTGGCTGCGCGCCGCTTGAGCGCACTGTCGGCCGTAAACCGCTCTCCGGAGTCCGGGGCCTTGGAGCAGAAGCCGAACTGCGCCTGCATCTCGTGGAGGTCTGTCGTCGAAGGGCGGTAGTCGAACGCCCGCTCGAGGATACGCCCGATGCTCGCCGGGCTGATGTCCCGATAGCGCACCAAGCTGATGGGTCCGTCGTGGGCGAGGAGGGCCGTGAGGCAGCGTCGGAATACCGCGGCATGATACGCCATGTCGGACATTTCGGTGACCACTCGACGGTCGAGCCCGGTCCACGCCGCCGACGCCGGGCCGCCCTTGACCCGGGCGAGCAATGGCCCGTTCTGACGCTCGATCGAGACCATGATCTCCACGGGATCCCGATAGACGAAGAGAAACGGGACGTGCGGGAACGCGGCCCGGAGGAGGTCGAGGTACAGGGTGTGGAAGGTCACGAACTTCACGAACGCACGCTGGCGCGTCGACGCTCGCTGACGGGTCAGTGCGCCGACGAGCCCCTTGAAGAGCGGGAGCCCCACGGTGGGCTCGACGGGCTGCGTCCAGCCGGAGGTAAGCGCGGCCATCAAGGTTTCCTGCAGCGCGGTCGCCTCGTTGATTGCTACGTTCTCATGGCCCGCAGCAGTAGCGTCGAGCCGCTCCGGGGCAGCAGGAAGATGAAGCCGGCCAACGGCAAGGGCGGGCCGGCGGCGGCCAGCACCTCAGCGTCGAGTGCCGTCGAGAAGCACGCGCTGTCG
>JAGQIY010000039.1 GCA_020430865.1 Myxococcales bacterium | reverse complement strand
GGTGCTCGGTATCGACCCAGACCCGAAGATGGTCGAGGCGGCGCGCGCGCGTTGCCCGGACGCCGATGTGAGGCAGCTGGATGCTCGCGAGCTCGGTGACATCCACGTCGACTCCGTGATCTCCAACGCCACGCTACACTGGATCCCGGAGGCAGAGCGGGTCGTGAGCGAGCTGGCCCGGGTGCTCGGCGCAAGTCGTTCCCGAGCGACGTACACCGGGCGCGTCGTCGCGGAGCTCGGTGGGCACGGCAACATCGCGACGCTCCGTGAGGCGGTCGAGCGCGCCCTTGCGCGGAGAGGCAAGCTCATCGACTGGAGCCAGCGCTGGTACTTCCCACGCCTCGGCGAGTACGCCTCACTGCTCGAGCACCACGGCTTCGACGTCAGCCAGGCGCGTTCGTGGCCTCGACCAACCAAGCTCGAGGACGGAACCATCGGACTGAGGAACTGGGTGCGCATGTTCCTCTCGGATGTCGTCGCTGGGTACGATGGCGATGACTTCTACGCCGAAGTCGAGGACGCCTGTCGTCCCACCTTGTGGCATGGCGACCACTGGCAGCTCGACTACGTGCGACTGCGCGTTCACGCACGGCTACGGGAGTGAGCGCAGGGCTTTCCGTCGCCCTGCCAACTGGTTGAGCCAATCGCACGGCGTCCGAAATTTTTTCTGGGGGGAGGTGCGGCGAAAAGAGAAGCGGCTGCCGTCGGACGCGCGGCCGCGCGTGGTACAACGCCCCCCATGGATTTCGATCTCAAGATCGTGGGTGGGACCGTCGTCGATGGCACCGGCGCGCCACGCCGCAAGACCAACGTCGGCATCAAGGCTGGACGCATCGTCGAGGTCGGCGAATGCACAGGCAGCGCGAAGGAGACCATCGACGCCGAGGGCGCCATCGTGACGCCTGGCTTCGTGGACATCCACACGCACTACGATGGCCAGGTCTCCTGGGACGCGGATCTCGCGCCATCGTCCTTGCACGGCGTCACCACCGCGGTGATGGGTAGCTGCGGCGTCGGCTTCGCCCCCGTGCGGGAGAGCGATCGCAAGCGCCTGATAGAACTCATGGAGGGCGTCGAGGACATCCCGGGAACCGCGCTGGCAGAGGGTATCCCCTGGGGCTGGGAGAGCTTCCCCGAATACATGAGCGCAGTCGATTTTCCACATGCAATCGACTTCGGCCTGATGGCGACCCACGATGCGATGCGAGTATACGTCATGGGCGAGCGCGCGCTGGCCAATGAGGTCGCAACCGACGAGGACATCGCCAAGATGAAGGCGCTGGTCGCCGACGCGGTGAAGGCAGGAGCCTTCGGGTTCAGCACCGGGCGCAGCGACAACCACCGAGCCAAGGACGGCTCCGCCACCCCCGCCTCCGAGGCTGGCGCGCGCGAGCTGGCAGGCATCGCCAGCGCGCTCACCGACTTCGACTATGGCGTGCTCCAGGCGGTGAGCGACTTCGACCTGTCCGACGAGAGCTTCGATCGGGAGTTCGACCTGATCGAGGCCATGGCCAAGGCCGGCGCTGGTCACAACATGAGCATCTCGCTCATGCAGCGCGACAACGTGGCGAACCAGTGGCGCCAGATCATCGCGCGCTGCGAGGCCGCGGAGAAGCAAGGGATCAGGATCAACTTGCAGGTCGCCGCCCGAGCCATCGGCGTGCTGCTGGGCCTGGAAGCCACCTTTCACCCCTTCATGGGGTTCCCCAGCTACAAGGCCATCAGCCACCTGCCGCTCGAGGAGCGGGTCAAGGCGATGCGCGACCCGGAGTTCAAAGCACGGATCCTCAAGGAAAAGAACGAGAAGGTCGCCGGCGATGGTAGCCCCATTCCGCCGCTCGCCGACATGCTGCTCGCCAACCTGGAGTTCGTCACGCTGAAGCTGTTCCGCCTCGGGGAGCACCCGGACTACGAGCCCAAGCTCGAGGACTCGCTGTACTACGAGGCCCGCAAGCAGGGCAAAGACTCCCTGGAGGCAGTCTACGACGCGCTGCTCGAGAGCGACGGCAAGGAGCTTCTGTACTTCCCGCTCTACAACTACATCGATTTCGATCTGAACAACGTCAGCACCATGCTGCATCACCCGCTATCGCTCCCCGGGTTGAGCGACGGGGGCGCCCATGTCGGCACGATCTGCGACGCCAGCTTTCCCACGTTCATGCTCACGCACTGGGCGCGGGACCGCAAAGAAGGCGGCTTCGAGCTGGAGGAGGTGATCCGCAAGCTGTGTCAGGACACGGCTCGCTTCGTCGGTCTGAAGGACCGCGGTAACATTGCCGTAGGGCAACGTGCCGACCTGAACGTGATCGACTTCGAGAAGCTGCGCCTGCTGCGCCCGCGGCTGGTGGCGGATCTGCCCGCAGGCGGCAAGCGTCTGCTGCAGGACGCCGAGGGCTACCGCGCGACACTGGTCGCGGGGCAGGTCGTGGCAAGGGACGGACAGCTGACCGGCGCCCTCCCGGGCCGCTTGGTGCGCGCCGGGCGTTGAGGCCCGGCCGGTCCCTCTTCGCTAGACCAGTGTGGAGACCTCCCACACCTCCGCGTGAAGCGTTCGGTGCACTGGGCAGCGGTTCGCGATCTCCAGCAGGCGCGTGCGTTGCTCATCCGTGAGATCGCCCGTCAGACGGATCTCGCGCTCGATCTTGTCGATCTTGCCCGTCTTCATCTGGCAGTCCGGGCATTCGCTGGCGTCGACCTTCTCGTGACGCAGATCGACTTGGACGTCCTCGAGAGGCAGCCCCTTGTGGTCCGCATAGAGGCGCACCGTCATCGTGGTGCACGCGCCCAGCGCCATCAGCAAGTAGTCGTAGGGCGCAGGGCCCAGATCGGCACCGCCGAGCTGCTCGGGTTCATCCGCGAGGAATCGGTCATCGCCACTCTGAAGCTCCAGGGTCAGCTTCGAAGGCTGATGTAGCTCCCGCGCTCGGGCACGCGCGACGTGAACCTGCTTAGGCAGCGGCTCGGGCCTCGAGTCACCCAGCGAGACGTAGCGTGACACCCAGGCGCTCAGCACCTCCGACACGTACTCGGCGTCTTGCCTGCGGTGCAAGAGGTGATCCGCGCCGTCGAGCGAGACGAAGCTCTTGGGGTGCCGCGCGGCTTGATAGACCTGCTGCGCGTTCTCGATGCCGACGGTCTCGTCTTCAGGTGAGTGAAACACCAGGAGCGCGGCGTCGAGTTGCTTCAGGTGCTGATCGATACGCTGCGCTGAAATATCCTCGAGGAACTGCTTCTTGATCTTGAAGGGCCGCCCCGCGAGACGCACCGTAGCCTCTCCGCGCGCCTCGATCTCCGCCGTGGCCGACTCGAGGTAGCGCTCGACGTGAGCGGGTTCGTGCGGCGCATTGATGGTGACCACTGCCTTGACGCTGGAGAGCTGCCCGGCAGCGGCGATTGCCGCGGTGCCGCCGAGGCTATGCCCCACGAGCAACGAAGGCGCCTTCAACCGCTCGCTCAGCGCGTTCGCGGCGTACACCAGGTCTTCGACGTTGGACGAGAAGTTGGTGTTGGCGAACTCACCGTCGCTGGCTCCAAGACCCGTGAAGTCGAAGCGCAGCACGGCGAATCCGCGGGAAGCCAGACCTCTTGCTATCCGTGCGGCAGCGAAGCTGTCCTTGCTGCAAGTGAAGCAATGCGCGAAGAGCGCGACCGCCTTGACCTCGCCTGCAGGTAGCTCGAGGAGGCCCGCAAGGCGATCGCCCTGCGACCCGGAGAACTCCCACTTCTCGCTGCGCGTGCTGCTCATGACCGTGGTTCTCGACCTTCGACGCCGCGGGCGCAATGGCCCGCGACGTGTGACGTGTGAAAAACTACTCGGCGTCGGCCAGCCGCTGCCTGAGCGCTGACGCTGAGGAGCTCGGCTCGGGCTGGGCTCTGGCCGCAAACAGCGCTGCGAAGTGACTGCGGTACGCGTAGCCGAGGTAGCCCGTCAGCAGGACCAGCACGACGCCAATGGGCGCCGGAGCTAGCAGCGTGTGGAAGGCGAAGATGTTCACCACGATCGGACTCAGCGCGATCAGCGCCAGTGGTACGAAGCGGTTGCTGAGCAGCGCCAGACCGGCAACGACCTCGGTGCCCTTGATCAACGGAAACATGTATCCGGTCGCTGCCAGCGCGCCGAGGAAGCTGCCTGCGGCTTCAGGGACTGGTGGATTGGGGATGAAATGCAGGAAGCCGTTCAGCCCGAAGACGGTGAAGAGCAGGCCGAGGACTAGCCGCGCGGCGTGGGGTGCGATGCGTTGGATCTTGGACATTCGATGTGCTCCTTGGTCAGTTGCGAGGAACATTGTTCGTTCCGCTGGCGTCACCAGTGCCCTCATGCGAAAACGACTGTTGCATGAGCGCAACATTGGATCTGAGCGGGATCGAGGTCTTCATCCAGGTGATCAAGGCGGGGAGCTTCACCGCCGCGGGAGAGCGCCTCGGCCTCCCGAAGAGCACCATCAGCCGGCGGGTGACCCGCCTCGAGCAAGAGCTCGGCGCGCGCTTGCTACATCGCACGACCCGTCAGCTGCGGCTAACCGAGGTCGGCAGTGAGTTCTACGACCGCGTCTCGAAAGCCGTGGAAGATCTGGAAGAGGCAGCGCGCTCCGTCAGCGATGACCAGGAGATCCCCCGCGGAGTCATCCGGATCACAGCGCCCGTCGACTTCGGCTTCAGCTACTTGGGCGACATCGTGGCCAGCTTTCGCAAGCTGTATCCCGAGGTCGACGTGGATGTGGAGATCACGCAACGCACGATCAATCTGGAGGAGGAGGGCTTCGACCTCGCACTGCGGGCGGGCAAGCTCGCCGATTCGTCGCTCGTGGCCACCAAGCTCGCAGAGACGGAGTTCGGTCTGTTCGCGAGCCCGAGCTATCTCGCCGCCCGCGGAGCGCCCAAGGCGCTGGCGGACCTGGCCCAGCACGACTGCCTGCTGTTTCGCGGGCGCCCCGGACGCCGGCGCTGGAACCTCGACGGGCCGAACGGTCGCGAATCCGTGGACGTCACGGGCCACGTCAGCGCGAACGACTTCTCTTTTCTGCACGGAATGCTCATCACGGGCGCGGGCATCACGCAGCTCCCACGCTTCATCGTGAAGTGCGACGTGCACGCCGGACGCCTCGCGGAGGTGCTCCCGGACTACAAGAACACCGACGGCGCGCTGTATCTCGTCTATCCCAGCTCGCGACATCTCAGCGCGAAGGTGCGCGCGTTTCGCGACCACGTGCTGAAAGAGCTCGAGGCGCAGCCCTGGGCCATGAAGCGCACGGGCAGGCGCAGCGTGAAGCCCCGCCACGCCGCGCAGAGATGACGCTTCAGCCGCGGCCCAGCAGCGCCCGCAGGAGCGGCGCATGCTCCGCGGCCTCGAGTTCGCCCTGTTCGATGGTGCGGGCGAGCAGCTCTGGACGCGTGTAGTCCCAGCGACCGATCGGGACGGCTCGCTTGGGGGCGAGGTACAACCGCTCCCCCCGCAAGCCGAGTGCAGCCTCGGGATATGGGCGCGTCAGCAGCACGAGTTGCCTGTGCACGCCGGAGCGCTCCTCGTTGGCAAACGCGGGCACGTTGTCCACCAGACCTCCATCCAGCAGACGTTGCCCGCGATGCAGGCCGAGGGGCGTGAACGGCGGAGTCGCCGAGGACGCCAGAACCAGATCCGCCACCTCCGCCGGGGTCTCGCAGTCGCGGGCGTCAAAGAGCGCCGCGCGGAAACCCACCCGGGCCGCAAGGCGTGGGTGGACCCGCGCGGGCGCGATGCGCTTCTCGAGGTTGTAGGCTGCGAGCCCCAGGGACAGCGCCAGGGGGACCGGCAACCGGCGCGGCAAGCTCGACGTCACGACCCATATCGGGAACGGCAAGGCGCGCAGGCGGTCCAGCCCCCCGTCTCGCATCGCGAACTCCACAGTGTCCCGATACACGGGGGCATGAGGCGCCGGTCGCTCCCCGCGCAACAAGAGACGCCAGTCGAAGTTCCGCGTGACGTGACGCCGCCGATGACGCCAGAACTCGTGGGCAGCGTCCGCTCGCCCGGAGAAGTGCAGCACCGCAACGCAGGCTCCTGCGCTGCAGGAAGCCACCGCAGCCAGCCGAGGCTCGATTTCCTCGTGAAAACGCCGGAGGAGGCCAACCTGGTAGAACGCCCGGTTGCCTCCTCCCGCGAGGGTCAGGCCCAGGTCGCGCTCGCCGCGCGACGTAGCACGTTCCCTCACCTGCTTGCCTCGAGCCTACTTGAGCTTGCCTTCGACGTCCTTGAGCTGCGAGCGCAAGCCGCGCACCACGGTCTTCACGTGGTCGACCTGCTCAGGAGACAACTCCTTCAACGACTCCATGCTTGCCGAGATTCCGCGCGGACCATCGACGAAGCTCTTCAGCTGATTGACGGAGCGGACGATGCTCGGCAGCGCGGGGCGGCCGCGACGCTTGCCCTTCTTCTTCTTGTTCAGACGCGCGACCTCGGCCTGGAGCTGGTGCGCAGACCAGTTCTCCTTGGCCGCCTTCTTCGCCATGGCTGCTTGCTGAGCTTCCGCGAGGGAATCCAGCGTGCGCAGCATCGCGAAGGAGAGGTGCTCCCACTTGCCGTCGCCGAGGTTCATCGCCACGCGGTAAGCCGCGAGGCAACGGTTCAGCGTCATGGGTGTCAGGTTCAGCTTCTCACTGCGGACGATTTCGGGAACCGACGTGTCTTCGAAGTTCTCGTAGACGAGACGTCCGATCTCTACGGCGTCCTTGCCACCCAGCGCGGGGGCTCCAGAGAATGCAGTGTCAGGCCATTGGATCTTCTTCTTAGTCGCCACGCAATGTTGCTAACACCCATAACCCAGAACGTCGATGGGCAATCTGATGGGGCGCTGCTTTTTTCCGTGGAGAGTTCCGACAGCTAACCCACGTGGAATTTGTCGCTCGGCCCCTCGGCGGTGGGAAGTGACCGACCGGCGACCCTCTCCCCCCGAGAGAGAACCCTCGCGGGCACGCTCGGCCGCTGCTGGGCAGCTCGCCGCTAGCTTTTCCGCAGTAACAATCCAGCAAGTTTCCCCTCAGCAAAGCCGTCAGCCCAACTATTCCGCATGTCTATTCGGCGCGTGAATCCGGTGCCGACCCGAACCAGAAGAGGTACTCGCGTTTGCGTCCGGGCCGCCTCTGGACGACCGCGCTGGGCCAGCGCGGTCCCAGGCCGCACGACTCATGGCATTGTGCCTCAACCGGGATCGAAGCCGCTGGGTGTTTCGAAACGCAACACGCCCCGTTCGCCATTGCCAACTCCGCGTCGTCCCCGGCGGACGAGACCGTCACGCGATCGTCATCTCGGGCGCTCGTGGAGCGCTCCGGCGTGGTCAGCGGCCCGTGCTGGACTGGAGCCCGACAGCTCGAGTACCGGAAGCGCCGAGCCGTGACCAATCAATCGGGACACGAGAATCGTCTCGAGGACCCTTCCCATCTCGTCCACGCCTGCGGGGGCGAATGCAGCGTAGCGAGAAGTCGGCAGAAGCCACACCAGCGATTGCCGCGAGGTAACGGTGGAGCACCGAAGGAGTGAGAGGATGAGACGACGATGAGTCTCGGAAGCACATCCACCATGCCGCGCCGACTCGCACCGGAGCTTGCTCTCGCACGGTGCGTTCGATGCGGCTCCCGGGCGCATCCCTCCTCCCTTTCATGGGGTCTCGAGGGAACACGACTTGCGCCTCCCGACGAATCCCCCCGTCGGGCGCACCAAAAACGAATGAGGGACCCCGAACGGGTCCCTCATCGGATGCGGGGCTGGTGTCTCGACTCAGGCCACGCCTTCACGCAGCAGCGCCACGAAGTGCCGGGCGATGGATGCCGGCGTTTGGCCATCCGCGCGGAACCAATTGGGCGTCCAGTTCAGCGAACCGAGCAAGGAGAGGCGCATCAGGCGGCGATCCACGCCCTCCCGCAGCTCCAATCCATCGATCAGCTGCGCGAGACGCCCCTCGTACTCGTCGCGCTGCTCGATCAGGCGAGCGCGCAGCTCCTCCGGAAGCTGGGAGAAATCGACGGCGACCACGCCCGCGATGTCACTGCCCCCCAGCAGATTGTCGAGGTGCGCAACGCAAGCCGCTTCGAGACGCTCCCACCCGCCGACGACCCCGTCCAAGGCCTTGTCCATGGCGCGTAGCAGCTCCTGCACTCCCTCCGCGTGGGCAGCGACGATCAGATCGTCCTTCGCAGGGAAGTGGTAGTACATCGAGCCGGCCAGCATCCCGACCTCGTTGGCGATGTCGCGCATGCTCGTCGCCTCGAAGCCGTTCTTGCTGAACAGGCGGGCCGCGGCGGCGAGCAACTCGTCACGCCGGTTGTCGGAGCGCGTGTTGCCGCGGCGGCGTTGGGTGGGTCGCTTCTTCGGGTTTCGGATACGTCGGGGGGCGATGGACATGAGCCCAACCAGACAACCGCTTGGTAGTGGGTGCAAGTCGAAGCCAGGATCTCGCTCACAACGACTTGAAATCGCAGGCTTATCACTGAGTGCCAAAATCCCGTACGCGGGGGTAGCTGCAGGCTCGGCGCGCAACGTCAGTCAGCCGTCTGACGGAACCCTGGCAATCCAGTAAGCTCTGGTCGATGCGAGGCTTGTGGCTGCTCCTCGTCCCCATCGCGGGATGTGCAAGCGGGGGCGACATCGCGACGAATGATCCGGGAACGTTCGGCGGCAGCGGTGGTGAGCAGGCGGACGCCGGCGGCGGCAGCGGCGGAGCCCAGACGGGAGGCTCCGGCGGCTCTGGAACGGCCTGGGGCGGCTCCGCCGGAACTGGCGCCAGCAGCAGCGGCGGAAGTCAGTCCTCTGGCGGCACGGGGGGCGGTTCCGCGGGGATGTCAACTGGCGGAACGCCCTCGGGTGGCATGGGAGGCACGGGCGGGAACTGCGAGTGCCAGCCCGGCGTCCAGGAGACGGAGGACTGCGGCAACTGCGGGACACGCTCGCGCAGCTGCGGGAACGACTGTCTCTGGGATACCTGGAGCGGCTGTGGGAACGAGGGGCCCTGCGCGCCGGGCACCACGCAGCCGGGAGCCTGTGACAGCTGCTCCGAGCAGGTGTGCCAGAACGACTGCAGCTGGGGTGGATGCGAGCTCAAGGTAGGCAACGAGTGCGACTGGAACATGGGACACCACTGGCGCTGCTGTGGCGTCGACTCATGGCAGTTCTGTCTGAGTTCATGCAAGTGGAGCACGGCCTGCGAGACGAACCTGACCAACGCCGATTGCTGCTCGGGCCCTGGCCCGAGCTGCTGAGCGTCACCACGGTCGCCTGCTGCTACTTGCGGTCGCCCATGTCCGGCGTCGCGTCCGGCGCGGCGCCATCGAGCGCGGCGCCGTCAGGCACGCCCGCGTCGAGCTGATCTCCGGTCGACGCTGATCCTGCGTCGAGCGACTCGGCCGGAGGGAAGCTGCCGTCCCCTAGCAGATCCTCGAGGATGAGCTTCTGCTTGAAGTCCGCGCTGCCAACATTCCCGCCGTGACAGCTCTTGCAGTACAGCGGCTCGCCCGCCTTGCTCTCGAAGCGCGCCACCAGCTGCGTGTTCATCCACTCGATGGCGCTGGATGCCTGCCGCGGCTTCCCCAGCGGCTTGGGCGTTCCAGACTCCCCCACGTGATGGCAATCACTGCACCACACGTCCTGCCCAGTTTTCGCGCGGATACTTGGAATGAGCTCCTGCGCCATCCAGTTCGCCACGCGCTTGTTGTGGGTCATCGCGGGGTAGTCGTCCTTGACGTGACAGTACTCGCACTCCACGCCGAGGCTGTGCACGACGCCGCCCATGACCGTGTATACCTCGCGGTCGCAGCGCGCCTTGGCGGCCACGCCTCGATATTCGCGCTTGAGCGGCTCTGGCGCCGGCTTGCCTGGCTGCTGTT
>JAGQIY010000492.1 GCA_020430865.1 Myxococcales bacterium | reverse complement strand
GTCATCGTTCGCTCTGCGAGCTCCCGAATGGACGCGCTGACCCCCTGGCTGAGTTGCACCAACACGAACAGTTGGGCGGTGCTCAGTTTGGCGTTTCTCGAGCCGTTCTCCAAGCGCAGGAAGCGCACCAGGCGGCGTAGCGAAGCCAGGATTCTGGCAGTCTCTGGATTCGTGTGGCTCAAAGCGTGGGATCCCATGGATTTAGATCTCGTCTAGCTCTATCCTTGACGAAGTTCAAGCACCCGGTCGGAGCGAGCAGCGTTGGCTCGCGCCACAACTGGGCAGTACCTACTCCGCTCGTATCGAATGACCCTGCGGCAATTCGTCTGCTTGCGTCGCTACGTACGTTACCCTAGGGAATCAGTAAGTGTGGACCTCTGCTATGTCGACAGAAGAAACCGTCGCGGTGCACTCACTAGAACTGGATGCGGCAGAGCTCCGCACTGGACAAGCCTTCAAGAAGGAAGGACGTGCCGCTCGCACATTGGTGCGTGCTCCCGACCTGCGCGTCGTACTCGTCGTGCTGAGGGAAGGCGTTGGAATCGCGGAGCATCGGGTCGATGGATCAGCTGTCGTGCAAGTCCTGTCCGGAGCAGTGCAGCTGCGATGGGCATCCGGGAGTGCAACGCTCGAGCGGGGTGAGTGCGCAACCCTCGCGGCGTCTCTCAAGCACGACGCATTGGCGATCGTTGATGCTGAGTTGTTGCTCACTTTCCCGTGGGGTGGGGGAGAGGGCTACGACGCGTGAGAAGCCAAGCGCTGATCAGACCCACGGACCTCTTGCGCTGCGAGCACGCAACCATCATGGGTGCGCTGGAGAAGCTTGAGGCGCTGACAGGTGAGTTATCGCGAGGAGACTTGCTTCAGAGCGAGCGCGCATCGGCGCTTACCGCGTTCTTGGTGAGCTACCTGGAGAACTTCCACCTCGAAAAGGAAGAGCGTTTACTGTTTCCTGCGTTGCGGGACGCGGGGATGCCTGAACACATTGGCCCCCTGCCCGTGTTGTTGGGAGAGCATGAGAAGGCTCGGCACCTCCTCCGAGTCATGGTCGAAGCAGTGGCTGGAGGGTTGGATGATGCTGGTGAATTCGTTGCTGCGGCCGATGAGTTCGTCGGCTTGATGCGAGTTCACATCCGCAAGGAAAACGGTGCGCTCTTCATCGCGGCGGAGGACCTACTAGACGACAGCGCGAAGCTCGACCTGCTCGAGGCGTTTCGCGCCCGCGGCACACATCGACCATTCATCGGTTAGCAAAGGAAGACATGGGACTACACATCGGAAGCACCGCACCAGACTTCGAGCAAGACTCTACCGCAGGCAGAATCAAGCTCCACGACTACATCGGCGATCAGTGGCTAGTACTCTTTTCCCACCCCAAGGACTACACGCCGGTGTGCACTACAGAGTTGGGTCGGGCGGCGCAGTTGAGGGATGCCTTCCTCGAACGAGACTGCAAGATGCTCGCCGTGAGCGTGGACTCGGTTGAGGACCACCGTGGGTGGGTTGGGGACATTGAGGAGACTCAGAACGTCAACATGAACTTTCCGATCCTGGCAGACCCCGACCGTAAGGTAGCCACGCTATACGACATGATCCACGAGGAAGCGAACGATACGCTCACCGTGCGATCCGTCTTCATCATCGATGGTCAAAAGAAGATTAGGGCGACCATCACGTATCCAGCCAGCACCGGACGCAACTTCGCTGAGATCCTCCGCGTGATCGATTCCTTGCAGCTTACTGACAAGCACAAGCTCGCAACGCCTGCGGACTGGACTCCCGGTGCGCAATGTGTCGTGTCCCCGGCGTTGAGCACGGAGGATGCTCGGGCCCGATTCGGGGAAGTAACAGAACTCAGGCCCTATCTGAGAATGACGAAAGCTCCGGATAAGTAGTGCCAGACAGCGACCAACCTTCCCAGCGCCAGGTCCAAGCGATCCAGAAGGATCACTTGGACCTGCTGGTGCTCGTGGAGTGTCTGGCTTCGCTAGTTTCCGGGGGGAAGGGCGGTGACGGTGCTGCCTTGCACCGAGCAGTCGAACTTTCTGAGGCGCTACGGGGACTGCTGGTTGACCTACACTATCCGCGCGAGCGCGCGCTCATCGAAAACGCCATTTCAGGCGACGACGAGTGGGTGCGAGTGTTCCACTACAGGCACGATCTCGCTGGGCGGCTGTTGGACGGCATGCGGCGCGAAGTCCTCCGAGAGCGGATTGAGTGGGACCGCTTCTGTGCCGCTGCCGATACTCTGTGCGATTTGGTGCGAGTCCTCGTTCAGGAGGAGGAAAAACAGCTCCGTGGACTGTTGGCGTGACTCACGTGGTCACGGGCGCCTGCGCCGACTGTTGCTACACGGACTGTGTCGTCGTTTGTCCAGCGAACTGTTTTCACGCTGATTCACGAATGGTCTACATCGATCCCGTGATGTGCATCGACTGTGGTGCATGTTTGCCGGTGTGCCCGGTCGGTGCGATCTACGAGGAGGTCGACTTGCCGAATGCGGAAG
>JAGQIY010000038.1 GCA_020430865.1 Myxococcales bacterium | reverse complement strand
TACCGCCGCCTCCATCGAAGGAGCTGCCGCCACAGGCGATGGCGAGGGACGAGGAGGTGAGAAGGATGATCAGGCGCTGCATGACGACTCCGGGCGATCGAGACGCTGGGTGGCAGAGCAAAGGGTGTGCCGCGGGTGCTGGAGCGGCCCAGCGTCCGCGCTGATGCTCCTCACCCCCAACCCAGAAGCCTCGAGAAGGTGGGAGACGGCTCGGCGATGGTCCGTCGGGTTGTGCCATAGCTGTGCCAGTCGCGTCAGTCGGGTCGCAGCTCTTCCCGGCTCTCGAGCAACGTGCTGGCGCGGCGCATCAGCGGAGGGGACAGCAAGGCCGCTCCGAGGTTGAGCATCACGAACCAGCTGAGGGTGGTGGCGGCGATGGCAGACACACCGTGCTCGCCTGTGGCGAACGCCGCGAGTAGCTCGACCGCGACGGCGTCTCGTGTGCCGATGGCTCCTGGTGTCAAGGGCAACGCGGCCACCACCATCAGCACCGGGACGTACGCCAGCGCAGCGCCCGGGGGGATCCACACGCCGAAGAACGAGAACACCAGCCAGGTGCTTAGATAGAGCGTCGCCACATGCGGTATCCGTACGGCAATAGCTTTGAGATGCCCGCTGACACCGATCTCGACCAGAGGCGCGGTCGCCTGCCAGCGACTAAGCAGGCGTGCGCCCCATTTCAGCAGGGCGAAGTAGCCGAGGCCTCCGAGGCAGGCGAGGCCGACGACCGGCGCCAGCCAGGGCACGCGTGCGCCGTTGAAGGGCAGCGCCAGGGCGCACAGCAGCAGCAGGCCCGCGAGGTTCGTCCCGTAGACCAGCAGCGTGGCGCCGGCGACTCGCCACAGCGGCGCGGTGTAGCGCCTGGCGATGAAGTACGTGAGCCACGCCTGTCCCAGGTTGTGGTTCAGCATCGAGGGCAGGTAGCTGGCCCCACGGATCACGACCATCTCGCGGAAACGGATCGGGCACACCGTCTTGCGATAGACGTAGGTCGTTGCGTAGCTGTCCGCGAGCAGACTCAGCACCTGCATCGCCCAGGAGAAGGCGAAGAAGACGACCAGGTTCGTCTGACTCAGCGCTCCTCTGAGCTGCTGCCAGCCCGTGCGGTGCAGCACCCAGCCGAGTAACCCGATGGCGAGCAAGAAGGGTAACGCTCTGCGCCACAAGGGCTTGCGCGCACCCCGGAACCGCGGCTCTCGAGGCGCGTGATGGCCTTCCCTGTCGGAGGCGCGCGTGGGTTCGGGGGACGTCATCGCTGGCGTGAACGGGAGGGGAGTCCTTGTAGCCTACTCGTCGAGTCGCCACCCACACCTCTCCCTCCACCGCGCTCGGGAGATGCGCGCTGCGCGTCGCGTCGAGCCCTCCCGGTGCATCGTGAGCCAGCCCGGCGCGGAGCGTTTTCTGACACCTGGTGACAAAAAGTTCGAACCGGCGGCCGTTGCAGCTTCAACGAAACCTTCAGTTCAAGTACCGTCGCTCACGATGCGCAGGCTTTACGCGGGGTTGGTAGTCGCGGCATTGACGTGGACCGGGAGCGCGCGCGCGACCGAGCCTTGGTCCGATCCAGATCCACGCGCGGATCAGGAGCGCACCGAGTTTGGTGACTACGGGCTCAAGCTCGGCGCCGAGTACCGGGCGATCGGTCTCTACATCAATCCGGTGGACCTCTCCGGGACCAAGAGCCGCCGCGCGAGCTGGGCCGAGCATCGCGCGCGTCTGGACACCAGCGTCGACTACAAGGAGAAGGTCCGCTTCGTGCTGTCGATCGATGCGCTCGACGGCACCTTGTGGGGCGATAACGGGACCTTCGGTGGCGATCCTTCGACGGTGACTGGGTCCACGGTGGCGGCCTCGAACCCCAACAACGCCAAGGTCGGAGTTGGTTTCCGCGGGGGAGACGACCAGCTCGATCCAGACAACTATGGGTACGTCCTCCAGCCCAACGACGCCATCTTCGTGCGACACGCGTACGGGGAGTTGAACCTACCCATTGGACTCCTGCGCATCGGTCGGCAACCGACGAGCGATGGCGCGAACGTGCTGGTCAACAGCGGACGCTCCTTCGCCAACCGCTTCGGCTACGCCAACCGGGGCGACTACACCGATCGTGTGCTGTTCGCGACCAAGCCCCTCGAAGGCTTCAAGCCCGAGGAGCAGCGGGACCGTAGCCGCGATCGCGGGCTCTTCTTCATCACCTTCTACGATCGCGTGGTGGGGCACGATCCTCAGCTGTTCGGGGACGACTACCACAGCCTCGGCTTCGTGGTGCGCATGCTGCGACCAGAGCCGACCGAGCGCCAGTCGCTGGAGGTCCAGGCGAACTACGCCCACCGCTGGAGCAGTGAGTACGACACGAACATCAACGTGATCGGGCTGCGTACCATCTTCAACGTCGACAAGTTCACCGTGGGCTTCGAGGGCAATGGCATCCTGGGCCGTACTCGGGAGGTGAGCGAGGCGCTGGCGCTGATCAACAGCGACCCGATCATTCGTCAGCGCGTGAGCCAGTGGGGTGGTCGCGCGGTGGCTCGCTGGGACGAGCCGAAGTGGGCTGCCTACCTGGAGCTGGACTACGCCTCCGGGGATCGCGACCCCAACCCGGGCACGGACCTGACGCAGATGCTGTTCTCGGAAGACACGAACGTTGGCTTGCTGATGTTCGAGCGCATCCTGGCTTTCGAGAGCGCGCGCACGGCGGCCGCCGGAGTCGAGTTGCTGCAGCGCCTCGGCGCGAAGACCTTCCCCAGTGAGCGCACCGACACCGAGGGCTCGTTCACCAACGCGCTGGCGGTGTTTCCGCAGTTCGACCTGAAGCCAAGGGACAACCTGTTGTTTCGCGGTGGCGTGCTGATGGCCTGGGCGCCGGATGGGCTGGTGGACCCGATCCAGTCCCTGCGTTTCCGTGACGGCGTCGCGATCGAAGACGACCTGGTCAACTACCACGGCGGAAAGCCAGGGAACTTCTACGGGGTCGAGCTCGATGGCCGCTTCCAGTGGAAGTTCGAGGAGCACTTCTACTTCGACCTCGAGAGCGCAATTCTTTTCCCTGGGGATGCGTTCGAGGACGAGAATGGTCAGGCGGCGCGCAGCGTGCTGGTGCAGGGCAGGAGCACCTTCCTGTTCTGAGACGCCGCGCTCGACCCATTACCCCGGGGAATCCGTGCCGCTGAAGAGCACGCTGCCAACGATCAGCCCTTGAGAAAGCTCGAGGGTGACCCGCTCACGGGTGCCTTCGATCTCGCCGTCCCGCACCACCACGATGCGATAGGTGTGAGCTTCGGTGGGCTCCTCGAGCAACCAGGCCTCGAGCCACTCGAGCAGGCGCTCCCGGCTGGTGATCGGCTGGTCGTCGATGCTGAGGAGCACGTCG
>JAGQIY010000491.1 GCA_020430865.1 Myxococcales bacterium | reverse complement strand
CGGGGATCCCGCTGATGCTGGGAAGCACCGAGGTGTCGACGCCGCACGCAGCCCCGGTCGAGCCCGCACAGCAAGCAGGCAGCGTGATCGCACCGAGCACGTTGACCGGCGAACAGGCCTGACCACCGCAGACGACGGTGCTACCGCCCGAACCACCGACGCTGCCGCCGAAGCCGCCCTGACCGCCGAAGCCGCCCTGACCGCCGAAGCCGCCTTGACCGCCGAAGCCGCCCTGACCGCCGGTGCCGTCACACACCTTCGCGCAGAAGTCCGGCTCGGAACCGCTGCAGAGACACAGCGACCAGCAGTCGGGGCAAGTGCCGCAGTCGGGAGGCGAACAGCTCGCACCGCCGAAGCCACCCTGGCCCGCGGCGCCATTCCCCCCAAACCCGCCTTGCGCGCCTGCACCAGCCGCGCCGTTGCCACCGAAGCCGCCCTCGGCCCCCGCGCCCGCGGCGCCATTCCCCCCAAAGCCGCCCTCGGCGCCTGCGCCGGCTGCTCCATTGCCGCCGAACCCGCCCTCGGCCCCCGCGCCCGCGTCGCCCCCAAACGCTCCAGCGCTCCCCGCGGCACCAGACGTGCCGTCGTCGTCGAAGCCGAGCGGCGTGCGCGACCCGCATCCGTTGATCCAGAACACGGTGAGCAGCCCGAACAGGGCAGAGCAAGGACTACGCAAGGGGAGGCTGAGGCGGGCCATGGCGCCAAAGATACCAGCCACGCTACGTTTGGCCGCTTTTCCTACCTGATCCGGTGACTCGCGTTCCGGATGGCCAGCTTCGCGGCTCCGCGAACACTGAACGCTTGTTGCAGCTCCGGCACTTCAACGCTCCTCCGCGCGCAGTCGTGCGTGATAGAAGACGCCATGCAGAACCCGAGTCCAGGTTCCGTTTGCCCCGCGGATGGCCGTGAGCTGCCCTTGGTCGAGGCCTCGAGCCGCGACGACGTGCGCCAAGCCATCATTTCCGCCCGTAAAGCTCAGGTGGAGTGGAGCCAGCTCGGTCTGGCGACGCGCGCCGAGCTGCTGAAGCAGGTTGGCAGGCGCATCCTGGAGCACCAGGAAGCCGGCTGTCAGGTGCTGAGCGACGAGACCGGACGAGGCAAGACCGAGTGCCGGATGACGGAGATCGCCAGCACGGGTGACTACGTCAAGGGCGCGATCCGCGCCGCGAAGGTGGCGCTCGCCCCGGAGCGCATCAAGCTTTCTTCGCTGGATTTCCCGGGGAAGCGCGTGGTGGTCGAGTCGGTTCCGCGCGGCGTCATTGGGATCATCGCGCCCTGGAACTACCCCATCTCGAACTTCTACAAGTCGCTCTGGCCCGCGCTGCTGGCTGGCAACGGCGTGGTGATGAAGCCGTCGGAGCACACACCGCGCTCGGGAGCCTGGCTACAGGAGCAGTGCGCCGCCGTCTTGCCCGAGGGCCTGGTCGGCCTGGTGCAGGGTCGCGGCGACGTTGGGCAGGGCCTGATCGACGAAGGCGTGGACAGCATCGTCTTCACCGGCTCGGTGCCAACTGGGCGAAAGGTCGCGCTCGCAGCAGCCGAGCGGCTGATCCCCGCGAGCCTCGAGCTCGGTGGCAAGGACGCCGCCATCGTGCTCGCCGACTGTGACCTCGAGCGTACTTCCGTGGGGATTGCTCAGTGGTCGATGCACAACGCCGGGCAGAACTGCGCTGGCATCGAGCGGGTGTACGTGGAGGAAGCCGTGGCGGACGAGTTCGTGAGGCGCCTCGGCGCCATCGCGGACAAGCTGCGCGTCGCGCCGGGAGAAGGCCCCACGGATCTCGGACCACTGCAGAACGCAGGTCAGCTCGCGATCGTCGAGCGCCACGTCGCCGACGCCAGAGCCAAGGGCGCCACGGTCGTCGCAGGGGGCGAAGCGACTGGCCAGGGTTACGGCTATCGTCCGACGGTCCTCGACCATTGCAGCGCCGACATGCTGGTGGTGAGCGAAGAGACGTTCGGCCCCGTGGTGGCGGTGATCCGCGTCAAGGACGCCGCGGAGGCGGTGCAGCAAGCCAACGACAGCAAGTACGGGCTCAACGGCTCGATCTGGACTCGAGACATCGCTCGGGGCGAGGCCCTGGCCCGGCGCCTGGAAGTCGGGGTGGCGTTGGTCAACAATCACTCGTTCACGGGGATCCTCCCGGAAACTCCTTGGACCGGCGTGAAGGAGACCGGCACGGGCATCGCCGCCAGCCGCCACGCTTACCACTCCTTCGTGCGCCCGCGCACGGTACTGATCGATAGCTCCAGCAAGCCTGACCCATTCTGGTTCCCGGCGAACGAGGACCTCGAGACGATGAGTCAGGCGCTCGTCCTGCGAAACCAGGGCAGCTTCGGCGCGCTGTTCAAGCTCGCGGGGCTGCTAGGCAAGCGCATCAAGGCGATCCGCGGACTCGCCCAGGGCTGAGCCTTCGTTGGCGCGACCCCGAGGTCGCATGCGTCCGGGTTTGCACCTCGCGCGAAGTCGGTGATACTCGGACCAGCGTGAAGCCCCTTTCCCACCGTCTCCGTCAGACGTCGAGTCTTCTGGCAGCCGTCTGCTTCCTCACGGCGACGCCGTCATCCGCCCAGAGCGCGAGCGAGGTCGCGATGGCTCGCAAGCACTTCAAGGCGGCCCGACAGCTCGAGGACGCAAAGAACTGGGAGGGCGCCTCCGCGGAGCTACGCGCCGCCCTCGCGATCAAGGAGACGCCCGGCCTCCGCTATCACCTGGCCTACTCCCAGGAACAGCTCGGGCACTATGCCGCAGCCCTCAGGAACTACCAGCGCGCCAAGCAGCTCCTCGACGAGGGTCAGCAGGCCGCCGACGTCTCGCAGTTCCTGGGCCCCGCCATCGAGCGCGTACAGGCCCTGGTCGGCGAGCTGGTGATCGTCGTCCCCGACTCGGCGAGCTACCAGGTGTTTCTGGACGGAAACGAGGTAGAGCCAGGTCGAGGGATCGTCGTCGACCCTGGTCTGCACAAGGTGAGGGCGGTTCGTGACGGGCGAGAGCAACGCCACGAAGTCGTGGTCAAGGCCCAGGCAACGCAGCGCCTGGAGCTCGAAGCGCAGCCGGAAGAGAAGCCAGAGATCGCGCCCAGCGCGCAGGCTCCGAGCGCGCCCCCCGCGGAGGCGGCGCCGGCCTCTGCGGAGGCGGGCTCGCTGAAGCTGCCCGTGCTGCTCGGTGAAGGAGTGATCACGCTGGCCGGCCTCGGCCTCGGCATTGGCTTCACCCTGCAGGCGAACAAGGCCGGGGACGAGGCCGACGAGGCCCTGGCCGACATCAACGCCAAGGACCCCGAGCGTCAGTGCAGCAGCACACAGGCCAGCGTGCAGTCGTCCTGCGCACAGCTCGCCGACTTCAGGAACCAGGAGTTCGACGCCCGTGATATCGCCACCGTCGGCTTCGTCACCGCTGGCGTCGGTGCCGTCGCATTGATTGCCACATGGCTATTATGGCCCGAGCAGCATGACACGGCGAGAGCTCGCCCGCTGGGCTTCTGGGCGCACAGCGACGGCCAGAGCGGCGCCATCGGCGTCAGCGGCCTGTTCTAGCGCATCACGGCTCAGCGCGCTCCGTCAGCTCAGCTGACGTATTTTTCGGGGGTGAGGCGCGACCGGGTCGTTGTCCGGATCCACACGGCAGCATTTCTGCTTGCGCCCGGTGAGATCCGATCGTAGGCGGCGCCGCGCGTGGGCTCCGGGAGGTCTCTCACCCCCTCGAACCAGCCTCGCAAGAACCGACCCACCGACCGACCGTCGGGGAGCGGCGCCGAGCGCGGACACAAACTTTCCGCGCAACTCGGTGCGCTTGCCACCGACATCCCCGCCAACGCGGCAACGCGAAGGCTCTGGGAAGCCTCGGTGGCCCGCAGGACTCAACCAATCCGAGGAAGACGATCATGACCCGTAAGACTCTATGTTCTCTGGCAGCGCTGCTTTTCCTGGTTCCCACCGCATGTGGTGGTGACAAATTCGAGGCCCCGACCGGAGATGGCTCCGGCGGAACGGCCGGCACGAGCGGAGGAACGGCCGGTCAAGGCAACGGCGGAAACGGCGGAAACGCGAGCGGTGGCAGCGCGAGCGGTGGTGCCGCGGGCGCGCTGAGCGGCGGCAGCGGCGGCATGACCAGCGGCGGAGCCGGCGGCATGACCAGTGGCGGAGCCGGCGGGATCGCTGGCGCACCCATCGTCGACTGCAGCGGGCTCGAGGATGGCACGCCCTGTGAGGGCGAGGGTGACGACACCCTCTGCGTGGGCCAGCTCTGCGTGCAGAGCGAGTGCGGGGACGGCTACACGGACGAGGCCAACGACGAGACATGCGACGACGGCAAGAACGGCGACGACGCCGACGGCTGCACCGACGAGTGCAAGTCGACCTGCGACGTGGACGCTGACTGCGATGACGGCAACGCCTGCAACGGCAAGGAGACTTGCAGCGAGAAGCACACCTGCGAGCTAGGCAACGTCGTCAACTGCGACGACGGCAACCCCTGCACCACGGACAGCTGCGTCATGGGCAACGGCAGCTGCGCGCATCAGTCCCTCGACGACGGGGCGAGCTGCGGCAGCGGCAAGCTGTGCCTGAGTACCTCCTGCCGGACGAGCGTCTGCGGCGACGGCTGGGTCGACAAGGCCAAGGGCGAAGAATGCGACGACGCCAAGGATGGCGACAACGACGATGGCTGCAAGGACGACTGCAAGTTCACCTGCAAGACCGACAGCGACTGCAATGACGGCAACGCGTGCACCAGCGACGTCTGCAACACCTCGACGCACACCTGCAGAAATACCGACATCTCCAGCACTTGCAACGACGGGGATGCTTGCACCGCCGACAGCTGCGCGCCGGCAACGGGCTGCGTCTACAAGTTCATCGACGAAGACGGAGATGGCTACTCACCCAACACCTGCAAGGCGGGTGGCGCGCACGCCAACAAGGGCGGCGACTGCGCGGATAGGGGGACGAACGCCGCGGCTGTGCACCCGGGGGTGAAGGACTACTTCTCGATCGACCATGGAATTCCGGGTGTGCTGGCGTACGACTACGACTGCAGCGGATCGGCCGAGTCGCGGTACACCCACATCTACCCTGGCAACTGCTCGGTACTAATCAACTCGGGCTGGCTCTCTTTGGCACCGGCCTGCGGGAAGAGCGCCACGTACCACAACTGTTTGACCGGCAACGAAACGCGCACTCAAGAGTGCCACTGAAAGAAACCACGCAACTGGCCCAGCCAGCCGCCGATACCTCCCCAGCTCCGTTCATCACCCTCGGAGCTGGGAGTTGCGACGATGCATCGAGTGCTTGGAATCGGCTTGTTGGCTGGGATGGTCGCGGCGGCGTGTGCCCCCCGGGAGCGTGACGGCGGGGATGCCCAGAACGGCGGCAGCGGCGGCGTTGCGGGGACCTCGACCGCTGGGTCTGGCGGCCGGGGTGGCGCTGCGGACGCTGGAGTCGGCGGAACGAGCGCAGGCAGCTCCGCGATGGGTGGTAGCGGTGGAGCGATGGGCGGAAGCGGCGGAATGGCCGGCGGCGCAGGAGGCGTCGCAGGCTCCGTCGGGGGCGCGGAGACTGGCGGCGCCGGAGGAGAGCAGCCGATCCTCGACTGTGCGGGCATCGAAGACGGCACCGAGTGCGAGGCCTTGGGCCTGACCGACACCATCTGCCTCGGCGATCAGTGCGTCGAGAGCACCTGCGGCGACGGCTACACGGATACCGCGCGGAACGAGTTCTGCGACGATGGAAAGAACGGCGACGACACGGATGGCTGCACCGACCAGTGCGAGGCGACCTGCACCAAGGCCGCAGACTGCGACGACGGCAACCTGTGCAATGGCAAGGAGACCTGCAACGCTCAGGGCGTGTGTGAAGCGGGGAGCGTGGTGAGCTGCGACGATGGCAACACCTGCACGACCGACGCCTGCATCCCGAGCAGCGGGCTGTGCAGCCATCAAGGGCTCGACGATGGCGCGAGCTGTGGATCTGGCAAGATCTGCCTCGCCGAATCCTGCAAGACGAGCGCCTGTGGCGACCGCTACGTCGACACGGCCAAGGGCGAGGAGTGCGACGACGGCAAGGACGGAGACAACACCGACGGCTGCACCGACTCATGCAAGTTCACCTGCAAGACGAACGCGGACTGCAACGACGGGAATGCCTGCTCCAGCGACACGTGCAACACCACGACGCACACCTGTAGCCATGCGGATACGACAGCGGCGTGCAACGACGGAGACGCATGCACCGCGGACAGCTGCAATCCGAGCTCTGGCTGCACTCATGCCTTCATCGACAACGACGCCGATGGTTTCTCTCCGAACGTCTGCAAGGCGGGTGGCAGCCACTCCGGCAAGGGAGGCGACTGCAACGATGGTGATCCCAACGCCTATCCAGGCCAGAAGGCCTGGTTCACGACGCCCATGGTGGGCGGCGGCTGGGACTACGACTGTTCACTGACCACGGACATGCGCTACCCCTCCGCGTACTCCAGCTCGACCTGCAACGGCTGGACGTCCGCGGTTCCTGCCTGTGGCCAGACCGGCAGCTACTACAGGGGAGCCAAGCTGATCTCGAGCTGCGCCTGCCAGGCATCCGCCTGTCCAGCCGACCAGACCCAGGCGTGTCACTAGCGACGACCCGAGGCGCAGCGGGTCACTTCATCCAGCACATGCGGGGCGTTGCGGCTACACTGTCGCCCGCCCCAGGCCCCAACCACATCGAAACACCATGTCCCGCCTCATTGCCCGCGCCACGAGCGCTCTCACCGCCCTCGCCCTCTTCACTGCGCAGCTGCCCGCGCTCGCGCAAACGAAGCCCGAGCAGATCGAAAGCGGCCTGAACCCCGAACGCGGCAGCGAGGAGGCCGTCGAGCAGGCGCGCAAGCTCGTCGAGGAGGGCGATGGCCTGATGAAGAAGTCCAGGTTTGCCGACGGCACGGCGAAGTATCGCGCCGCCTGGAGCCTCCACGCGACGTACTTCACCGCGTGCAAGGCGGGTCGGGGCGAGGCACAGCTCGAGCATTACCCCGAGGCAGCAGCCTTCCTGGCCTACTGTCTCAAGCACTTCACCCTCGCCGACGATCCGAAGCAGAAGACAGCCGAGAGGAAGTACCGCGGGCTTCAGGGGGACGTGCTGAAGAAGGTGGGACGCGTGGAGGTGCTCCTCACCCCCAAACATGCGAGCTTGAGCATCGACGGCGACCCCCTCGACGATGAGCTGTTCGAGGGCGAGATCTTCGTCTCTCCCGGCGAACACAAGCTCTCCGCTGCTGCGAGTGGCTTCGTGACCGCCACCCAGAACGTGAGCGTCGAAGCGGGCTCGACCGCAGAAGCCTCGCTGAAGCTCGAGGTCGAAGCGGCGGCCGCGCCACCCGCCGCTGCCCCGGCGAGCGCCGCACCGAGCGCCCCACCTCCCGACTCCGCCCCCCCGGAGACGGCGAGCCCCAAGACCGACTCGATGACCACCCGCAACATCGTCGTGATCGCAGGAGGAGTGCTGGCGCTCGGCTCCCTCGCGGGCAGCTTCGTGTTCCGCGCGAAAGCGACTGACAAGTCAGACGAGCTGTCGGAGCTCCGCATGGGACGCCCGAGCGACGAGTGCTCGGGGATCCAGACCGACTTCTGCAGCCAGCTCGACAGCCTGCAGTCGGATCGCGAGTCGGCCGCCAGCACCAGCAACGTGCTGCTGGGCGTCGGAGTCGGTCTGGCGGTGGCGAGCGTCGCGGCCTTCTTTCTCTGGCCGAAGCCGAAGCAGGAATCGGCTGCTCGGTCGGCGGGGAGCGCCGGCTTGCGAGCCGTCGACCTGTTCGTCGAGCACGACCGAGCTTCCCTCGGATTTCGCGGCGCGTTCTGAGTGGCTGGACCTGGAGGTCCGGCTCGGTATGCTGGCGCCGTGGAGGCGCCCACGACGCTGCGTCCGGGGGACTGGATCGAGGACCGCTATCAGCTGTTGAGGCTGCTCGGCAGCGGCGGCTTTGGGCAGGTGTTCGAGGCGCGTCATCGCTACCTCGCGCGCCCGACGGCGATCAAGGCGATGCACGTGCACCACGTGGGGCGCGCGGAGCTTCGCCAGCGCATGCAGGTCGAGGCGCTGGTGCTGAGTCGACTGGATCATCCGAACTTGATCCGCGTCCACGACGCGGGGGTGCTGGAGAACGGCGTCGTCTGGCTGGCGATGGATCTGCTGGAGGGGCAGACGCTGCGTGAGGTGCTCGACGGCGGCGGGCGTCTCGAGCTGCCGACCGCTCTCGACTACGCGATCCAGATCGCCGAGGGCGTCGAGGCCGCCCACCAGCTGAACGTGATCCACAGGGATCTGAAGCCCGAGAACGTCTTCGTCACCGGGAGCGGCGAGCTGAAGGTCCTCGACCTGGGGATGGCAAAGCTCCTCGGCTACAACCTGAAGACCACGGAGGTCCACGAGCTGGCCGGCACGGTGCCGTACATGTCGCCGGAGCACCTCGAGGGGAAGCAGGTCGATCCCCGCTCCGACGTGTACGGTCTCGGCCTGGTGCTCTTCGAATGCGTTTCCGGGAGGCATCCTTTCATCGCCCCTGGAGAGGAACCGAATCACGTCACCATCGGTCACCGCCAGCTGAACTCGCCGCCGCCGTCGCTGCTCGAGCTGGTCCCCGGGCTGCCGGCGTACGTGTGGGACATCGTCGAGAAGGCGCTGGCAAAGTCGCGGCAGAACCGCCAGCAGACCATGCACGAGCTGGGGGAGGAGCTGCGCGTCGCGCGGCAGCGGGTCGGAGGCGTCAACGAGCGCAAGCAGAGCCCCGGTCGCGCTCGCATCAAGATCGAGCTTCCGGACACTGGCCTGGCCCTGAGTGGTGAGCGAGACGACGGGGCGACCGTTCCTCAGAGCGTTGCCCCGTGGCAAAGCGAGCAGGCGACCCCACGACTCAACACCATGGGTGCGCCGACGCCCCTGACCAACGCCCTCGTCGGGCACGCGCCTTCCCTGCCTGCGATGCCGGCGGTGGAAGCACCGCCAGCGACCGAGCGAGGGCCGGTCAAGTTCACCCAGCCAATGCTCGAAGCCCCTCCAACGCATCCCCACGGCAACAGGAGCTCCCCGCCTCAGCCGATCGGTCAGACGGTGCCGCTGCTGGATGTGGGTTTGGGGGTGAGACACGAGTCTGTGTCTCCGCAAGGCAACGATGCTACGCGCCGTGACCTACCCAGGCCGCAAGACGCGACCCCCGTCATCCCGCCCCAGGTGCAGGCCGCGCTGGACCGTCAGGCCCGAAGTGAGGTGAAGGTCCACACGCTGGAGGAGAGCCCCGCCCACATCCCCGGAGCCACGCAGCCCACCCTCGAGTCTCCCGCCTACGGAGCTCCGCCTCGAGCGCGCGGGGTCGATGTGGCGATCAGGGAGTTGCCTCCGCCGGACTCCCAGCCCGAATCCAGGCGTCCGTTCCGGCTCTCGCCTCTGGT
>JAGQIY010000490.1 GCA_020430865.1 Myxococcales bacterium | reverse complement strand
CCTCGCGCGCGCCCCCCCTCGCGCGCGCCCCCCCTCGCGCGCGCCTCGCCTCCGCCCCCTCCACCTCCTCAGAACCGTGCGGTCGCGCTGCGCTCTACGTCCTGGCCGAGGATTGGGGGCGGCCGTCAGCCTGGCGCCCAAGCCGCCTTGCAGCCAGCTGCCAGAGGTGCTCACATCGTCTCCTCGAGGAGATGATTATGTGGTCGAGTCGACTGCGGGCCGTCTGCTGGACGGCGTCGTGTTTGCTTCTGGGGCTCGTGGTGGCGCCGGGATGCAGCGCCAGCGATGGGGGTGAGGAGAGCGCCCGAGGCGCGCTCGGCAAGGCGTGCGATGCCAGCGACGACTGCCCCGGGGATCTGTTCTGCAACTACGACAGCTCGGACTACGTGGCACATCGTCAGTGCAGCTCTGCATGCTCCAACACCGACCAGTGCAAGTCGGAGTTCGGGCCTGACTCGTTCTGCGTCGGCGCGGGTGTGTGCGTCAAGGCTTGCCACTCGGACTCCGAGTGCCCCAGCAAGAGCCGCTGCGGCACCTCTGGTTGGTGCGAGCGAGAGGGGAAGGGCTCAGGGAATCCGTACTGCTCTGGCACGCCAGATCCGTGTGACACGCTCGGCCACGACGATTGCGCGCGGACGCTCGGCTGCGAGCCCACGGGCGCGTGCGCCGGCGCGCCGCCCGCGTGCCCAGGGTTCTCCCAGGTACCGTGCGAGAACAAGCCTGGTTGCCACTGGGTCTACTCCAACAGCTCCTGCGCCGGGACTTCGTTGTCTTGCAGCACGTACACCACCGAGACCACCTGCGTGGCTCAGACCGGCTGTCATTTCAATGGCAGCTGCGCCGGCGCTCCGCTCGTCACGCGCTGCGAGGACGAGGTCGCGGGTCTGTGCGAGTACACCGCGGGCTGCACCTTGGTCGAGTAGGGCGGAACGGGAGCCGTTTGCGGTCTGTGGTGGGCCGGAATGAGCTAAGCTCGGGGATTGGTGAACACCGCTGCCTCCAGCATGCTGCTAGCTGCCCTGGCTTGCCTGAGCTGCGAGCTTCGGGAATCGCGGCAGGTTCGCCCGGCGTATCCTCCGCCTGGCTATTCTCCGCCTGGCTATCCGGCGCCTGGCTATCCGGCGCCTGGCTATCCGGCGCCGAGCCATCCGGCGCCGCAGCAATCGGTTCCCCAAGGTAACTACGGCGCGCCTCCCCCCCAAGCTCAGGGACAGCCAGGAAGCGGTGTGGTCTGGACCCCGGTGCCGCCGACCAACGGCAGCTCGAATCCAACCTGGGGACCGACGCTGACGGACATCATGCAGCGCAAGCCCGCGCGGGAGACTGGTACCTGGCCTGACGAGGAGGGGACCGCGCACGAGCTGACTCACAGCATCGGCTTCGAGCTGCGCCTGGCGGCGACGCGCACCGATCGGCGGGCGACTGGCTTCTACGTGCTCGGAGGTCGCGCGGCGATCCTGCATGAGCCAAGTTTCCGCAAGGCACAGGTCGCGGCATTGATCCCGCCGAGCCTTCGTCGCTACCGCTACGATCTGTACCTCGCCGGGCAGCCCGGCTGGGACGACCGGCCGCTGTACGTTTGGGACGAGTGGAACGCCTACATCAACGGAGCGACGGTCGCCATCGAGCGCTACCAGCTCGGCCTGGAACCCCACACGACGTTCGCGGTGAAGGACGTCGTGCTCGCGGTGCTCGAGTTCACCGTCTACGCCGCTGCTGACATCCTCGCGGCAATGCAGTACGAGCCGAGCTACCTGAGTCAGCAGCCGCAATCACGCGAGTTCTTCGCATTCAACGCGGAGCGCGCGATGAGCGTATTTCAGCGGGGCAGGAAGCTGCCCCCCTTCGACTACCCCGACACCGACGCCTACGAGGCGACCTTCAAGGCCGCGCCCGAGGCAGAGCCGCTGCGCGCCAGTCTGCGCTCGCTGTACGGCGCGGGGTGGACCCGGCGCGTGTTCGGCTTCTGATGTGTGATCGGCACCGCGTGCCGGCCCGTTGCTCTCGCGAGACCCCACGACGCGAGGGAAGGCGAGAGCAAGAGCTGGCGTGAGTCCTTGCGACACGCTGGCCATCGACGGGCAGCGTGTCCTTCAACGATCCGCTTGGACCTCAGAGCCCCTTCTCGGCGATGTACTTGTTGGTGAACTCGGCGCCGACCTCGTAGCTCTTCTTCATGTCCTCGATGGTCTTCTTCTCCAGCATGCCACCGACACCGAAGATCTTCGCGTTGACGCTGCAGGTGAAGACGCGGTTGCTCTTGCCGTCGCCCTTCGGTTCCATCCACATCTCGCCCGTGATGGTCACCTTGTCCGCCATCTTGTTGGGGGTGATGGTCAGCTTGTAGCGCTTGGTTGCCTTGTTGAAGACGCCGTCCTCGCGGTAGCCGAGGCCGTCACCGATCAGCTTCTTCAGCGGTCCCGGCATCGGCCCGAGCTCTGGAGTCACTTCGACGGAGCGGCGGATCTCGGTGTCCGTCTCCTCGAACTTGATCTGTTCGTAGGCGGGGAACTTCAGCCCCTCTTTGAACAACCGGGTGTTGTACTCGGCGTCGAAGAAGAACTTGTCCCAGACGGTGTCGGGGTCGCAGTTGTAGATGTGTTCAATGCGTACGTCTGCCATGGGGCGCGCATCCTACCCCCAACCACCAGATGGAGTCAGGATGATTCGTGGCGCTGGCCGGGCGGCGGGAGTCGCGGTCAGGCAGCGCGTACGCCCTGTCGGAGCGTGTTCTGCTCTGAGCGGACGAACTCCAGGAACTCGGCTGCGGCGCGCACGGTGTAGACCCCGCGGATCGACTTGAAGATCTCGAACGCGTGCTGAGCGTCGGGGATCTCGGCGTACAGCACCGGAGCGCTCGACACGCGCTCGAGGGCTTCGCAGAAGTGTCGTGACTCGCTGGTCGGGACCAACGAGTCGACGTCGCCGTGGATCACGAAGAAGGGCGGCGCGTCAGCGCGCACGTGGGTGATCGGGCTCATCAACTCGTACTGATCCCGTGCCTTGGCCAGGCTCTGCTTGATCACCACGAAGCGCATGAGGTTCTGCATTCCGGAGTGGCGCCACTGCCCCTTGCTGTTCAGGAGATCGAACACGCCGTAGAAAGGGATACAGGCAGAGACCCGGGTGTCCTCGTCTTCGAAGCCCGGTTGCAGCTCTGGCTTGTCCCAGGTGAGCGCGGCCAACGCTGCGAGGTGGGCGCCAGCGGAGTTGCCGCTCAGGCCGACGAAGCTCGGATCCCCACCGAACTCTTCCACGTGGCGTTTGGTCCAGGCAATGCCGCGCTTCACGTCGATCAGCGGATCCGGGAAGGTGGCGCGCGGCGCCAGCCTGTAGTCGAGGCTCACGCAGACCCAACCCTGCGCGGCGAGCTGATTCAGCATCGGCAGGGCTTGAAAGCGCTTGAAGCCCACCACCCAGCCGCCGCCGTGAGCGAACACCAGCACCGGGGCGTTCCTGGGTTGATCCCTGCGGAAGTAAACGTGAGCGTACAGCTTCTTGCCGCCGTGCTCCGCGTACTCTCGGCGTTCGACGCGCACCTCTTTATGCCGCAGGGAAAAAGGTCGCAGCACCTCGCCAAACCGGACCTGGCGGCCTGGGTCTCGCTCTCCGCGCAGCTTGGCGAGCGCGGTGTCCAGCGCGAGCTCGGCGAGCGCTGCGCGACGGTGCAGACGCACCAGCTGCGCCCAGCTGATCACCAGCAGGAATGCTCCGGCGTAGCCGTGGGGCGAGAAGTCAGTCAGCGCTCCGAGGTACACGAGCGCTCCCGCCAGCCCGAGCTGTACGAAGAGGTGGTGCAATGCCAGCTCCGTCGTGAGCCAGCCCCCGAAGAAGCTCACCAGGGACAAGCTTCCGAAGCGCTGAACGGGGAAGCGCGCGTTCAGGCTGAGCAGCAGACTCAAGCAGCCAAGTCCCAGCAAGCACCAGGCGGCACTCATGGAGTGTTCCTACCAAGCTCGCAACGGAGCGTCCAGCGCACTGCGTCATGAGGGCGGCCCGAGGGCCGGTGAAGCCTCGGCGTCGCGCGAACCCGCAAAGAACTCGCCCCTTGGACGGCATGAACGGCTAAACAACGGCTGAGCATCTGGCGCCTGACCGCCCCGGCGGGCGATCTCAAGCCTAGCGCTCCCGAGCCATGAACGCCCCCTCCTCGACCCATCGCCCGCCAGGCTGGCTCAGCCAAGCCCGCCTGCTCCTGATGAAGGACCTACGCATCGAGGTGCGAACGGGTGAGGTGGTCACGACCAGCGCGTTCTTCGCGGTGCTGGTGGTGATCCTGTCCAGCATGGCGTTCTACGGCGGGGTCTCCACCCGGCGACTGGTCGCGAGCGGTGCCTTGTGGTTGTCCGTGGCGTTCGCCGCCGTGCTGGCCATCGGCCGCACCTGGCAGCGCGAGCGGGACGAGGCCGCGCTGATCGGTCTCCTGACCTCCCCGCTGTCCCCCAGCGCGTTGTTCGCGGGCAAGGCGCTCGGGGTCTTGCTCTTCCTGTTCGTCGTCGAGATCGTCGTGGTTCCGTTGACCGCGCTATTCTTCTCCCTCGAGTTGGGCGAAGTGGGGCTCGGAGTGATCGTGATCGCGCTCTTCGCGACCCCAGGGATCGCAGCAAGCGGAACGCTATTTGGTGCCATGACCGTGCGCACCCGTGCACGGGACCTGGTGCTCGCGACGGTGCTGTTCCCCCTGCTCTCTCCCTGCCTGCTCTCGGCAGTGGTCGCGACGCGTGAGCTGTTGGATGGCGCTCGCCTACATGAACTCACCGACTACTTCATGCTGCTCGGGGTCTTCGACCTGGTGTTCATCGCTGGCGGCCTGGGCCTATTCGAAGCGCTGATCCGCGACTGACCGAAGGTCACGGGATCTGCTAGGCTCCGCGCCATGGTGCGCTTGGGTTGGATGGCGCTGGTTGCCCTGGCTTGGGTCGTCGCTTGCGGTGACGCCGAGAACTCATTTCCTGGCGGTAACTCTGGCGGTGTCGGTGGCGGCGGGCAGAGCAGCGGCGGGAGCGCTGGGTCGAGCGACGGCGGCAACGCCGGGTCGACCAGTGGCGGAACCTCCAGCAGCAGCTGCACGGTCGCGCCCAACTGCTCGGGCTGTACGGGCTGCTTGCTCACCTGTGTGTGTAACGGCGGGGACGTGGACAGCTGCACTTCGCAGTGCGCCGCCTCGGGGGGCAACGGGGGAGCGTCTCAGGGCGGCTCCTCCCAGGGCGGCACGAGCCAGGGCGGCACGAGCCAGGGCGGCACGAGTCAGGGCGGCACGAGCCAGGGCGGCACGAGTCAGGGCGGAACGAGCCAGGGCGGTTCCGGTATGGGCACCTGCAACCCCTCGTTCTGTCCCAACTCGTTTGGTACGCCGTGTTGCATCACCATCAACGGACCATGCGGCAGCGACTTCGGTATGGGCTGCATGCAGACGCCTCAAGATAGCTGAGCGCGTCGAGCGTCGCCGCATGGTTTTCCCGTGCGGAAACTGGAGATACTCAGCCCAGGATCAGGGTGATGCGCCTGGCCAGCTGCTCTGGCGTGGACCCCGTGGTGCGCGCCAGGAAGATGGGGACGCCGCTCGCGGTCGGCGTGAGATCTCGATCACGGGGCACGTAGCCGGCGCCTGGGTCGAAGTCCACTTCGGCCCCGGACTGCACCGCGAGCTCGAAGGAGGGCGCGCGGGGTCCGCCGATCACGACTGCGTCGACGTCCAGGGTCTGGCTGGTGTTTCCCTGACGAATCACCGCGCCGTTGACCTTCGAGCTGCCCTTCGCGCGCTCGAGCGCCGTGAGGGAGACCTGCGTGACGTCGGCGTGCGCCTCGGCCTGGCGCAAGAAGGCGTCCACCTCCACTCCAGCGCCAGCAAGCAGCACGCGGCGTCCCACCAAGACGCCGTAGTGAAGCGCCGTCAGGGCCGCCCTCGCGGAGAAGACGCCCGGCAAGTCGTTGCCCTCGAACGTCGCCACGTAGTCGTGTCCACCGACGGCCAGCACCACCACCTTGGGCTCCACCTTGTCGATGCGTGACTCCTCGCCTGCTCCGCCCGCCCTCGCGACGAGCGCGGTGGGCCGAGTCGCTTGTTCGGGCTGGAGGAACAGGTCGGCGACCGTCGAGGTCATCTCCGGCGCCACGGCCAGCGCCGCCAGCTCGCTACTCAGCCGCTCCCAGGCCTCGGGTTCACACAGCGCGAAGCGCCCGCCCGGCTCCAGCGCCGAGCCCACCACCAGGACCTCCGTGTGGGGACGCTGCTTCTTGAGCGCCAGCGCCGTGCGGCACCCGCTCCGACCCGCTCCTACCACCAGCACGTCGGGAGTGAGTGTTCGCGACTCCTTGCTGATCCCCCGCTCGCTCTCGGGCATCCTGCCCAGGCCGGCCACGCGGCGCGCTATCTGCTGCATCGCAGAGCCCAGGATGGGCGTCCCCGCCATCAGTCGGTGGTGATCAAATCCGTGGGGAAATATGAAATCGGTGGCACGGAGCAGGTCTGCGCCCCGGGACCCCAGGACGTTCTGGGTCTCCACCTTCATGCCGTCGCGGGCTCGCACTTGGCAGGTCATGGTGTTGGGTTCGCCGTCGACGCGGGCCAGGCAGCCATCACAGGCCGCGCGCAGGCAGTAGGGCCCTCGGGGCCGGTGGAGCTTCGGGGACCGCGCGAGGAGCAGCCGGCCTGCCCCGATCAAGCTGATGGCCAGTGGCTCCCCGGCCTCGGCCTCGACGGCGCGTCCATCGTGAAACACGCGGATCGGTCGGGTGAGCGGACGGATCCGCCGGAGCTTGCTGTCAGGCCTCACGGGCTTGCTCATGGGGCGAGCTTCGTTCGGTCTTCTGGTGACATGCAAGAGAGGGGCGGTACTATGTCCGCATGCGTCTAGGGTTGCTCGGTCCAGCCGAGGGGGACTTGGTCACCCTACGCAACACTGCGCGCTTCTTGCTCGAGGAGCGCAAGGTCGATCGCGCCGTCTACCTCGGCAGGGACCGGGCCCTGGACGACGTCGTGACCGCCTGGGCGTCGGATCTGGTGGGAGAGCACCCAACCGACGACGCGCTCTGGTTTCGCGCCGCGGAGCGCTGTACGGACGCCAGTCCGGAGGAGATCCGTAGCTTCCTGCGTGCCGAGCTGGATCGCCGCGAGCTGGCGCGGCTGGAGGTGCTACCGGGCGTCGGCTCCCGCTCCGTCGAGCTGCTGAACGGCAAGGTCGTGGTGCTGATCTACGACAAGGCTCACTTGGACGAAGAGGACATCGTCGCCGCGAGCCTGCTCGTGTTCGGCAAGAGCTCCGAGGTGATGCTCAAGCAGGTCGGGCCCCGCTGGTTCCTCTCGCCTGGCAACCAGGGCGCGATGATCCTCGAGGATCGCGACGATGGCATCCACCTCAGCGTCTACAGCCCGGACCTGCAAGAGCTGAAGTCGCAGTCGCTGGAGCTGGGGCGCGGCACCCGCATGCGCGTGCAAGGAGCTAGCTGAGCTCGGCATGGGTCGCTGCAAGCCAATCTCGAACCAGGGTTGGGGGTGAGGGGAGTCACCTCGAGGCTCGCCCACCGATCAGGGGATCACCGAGTGATGCGAGTAGCCGTCTTCGGAGGCAGCTTCAACCCTCCGCACATCGCCCACGTGCTGGCGGTGACCTACGTCGCGAGTCTCGGGCTCTGCGAGCGCGTGCTGGTGGTTCCGGTACACGCTCACGCCTTCGACAAGCACCTCGCCCCCTTTTCCTCGCGGCTAGCGATGTGTCGTGAGGCGATGGGCT
>JAGQIY010000489.1 GCA_020430865.1 Myxococcales bacterium | reverse complement strand
GGTCTCCGCACGGCAACGAACCACCCGGCGTCCGTGGCGTGCCCGATCAGCAGGCTGAGCGTCGCGCCGATCAACAGCGTGGCGAGCAGGGTGAGCGCAAACAGATAGCTCTCGGCCGCGGCGCGAGTCGCCGTCATGAAGGCGAACACGGTGGCTGCCGTCGCGACCAGCGCGAGCGCGCCGAGGCTCCAGTGCGGAGCCCAGTTTCTTGACGGCGCGTTCCGTTCGGCGCTCATCGGCTCTCTCCGGCGCTACGGTGTCGTTCGAGTTCCTCGCGAAGACCGTCGGTTAGCGCGCTGCGTGCGACGTGCTGACTGAGCTGGAGCACCCTCACGTACGCGGCGACGCGCTCCGTTTGGGTGGCGTCCAGCGCCGTCTCGTAGCTGGGCATGAAGCCATAGCCGCCGCGAATCACCTGCTCGATGGCCGTCACCGAGAGCTTGCGCAGGCGCACCTGGTGCAGGTCGGCCGGCTTGGCGCGCATGAAGCGCGCGACCTCGCTCTCACCGCTGCCATCGACGCCATGGCACACGGCGCAGTGCACCTCGAACAGCTGCCGGCCCTGCTTCAGTCCCTCGAGGGAGAGCTCGCCGTTCTCCTGCCGGGCGCCGGAATACGTGACGGTTCCCCTGGGTGGCCGTTGAAGCACCTTACCGTCGGGAAACAACTCGGAGGCCTCGTAGGGATCGGCTCGTGGTTGATCCAGCATGCGGTTCAGATCCGGGTCGACGTCCTCGAAGACCGCTTCGCTGCGACATGCAGCGAGCGAGAGCGCCACCAGCGCCGTGACGGTCGCGCGGATCACGAATCGCCCTCCACACTCAGCATGCGTGCGTAGTCATTCGAATCGAGCAGCGGGGCGACCTGCGCCTCGCCTGCATTCACCAGGAGGAAGTAGCGATCCACGCTGGCGCGTTCGAAGCCTGGGATCTCGAACAAGGGGTGGTGGGGGCGAGGGAGTCGACACAGGAAGCAGAGCCCGAAGAAGGCGCTCATTGCGCCGAACAGGACGGCCGTCTCGAAGGTGATGAGCAGGAAGGACGGCGCCGGATGGACTGGTCGCCCACCCACGTCGAGGGGGTAGTCGACGGCGTTGGTCCACCACTGGATCGCGTAGGCCACGAGCGCCCCGAGGAACGCCGAGGCGCCGACCCACTTCGGCAGCGGCGACTTCGGCAGCTCCAGCGCTTCGAGCACCCCGGCGTCCGGGAAGGGCAGATACGCGTCCACGACGCGCACTCCCTCACCCCTGAAGACCACCGCGGCGGCGCGGCAGTGTTCGAGGTCCTCGAACTCGATCAAGGTGTCAGCCATCGGAAGCTCCCAGTCGAAGTTCGTGTTGCAGTTCCTTCGTTTCCGCGATCGACACCCAGGGGATCACGCGCATCATGCCGATCAGCAGCAGCATGAAGAAGCCGACGCTGCCGAAGAAGATCGCGCCGTCGACCACGCTGGGCGTGTAGATGTCCCAGCTCGATGGCAGGTAATCTTGGTGCTCGGAGGTCACGATCAGCACGAAGCGTTCGACCCACATGCCGACCTGGATCAAGACCGCGACCGTCCACAGGGCCCAGCCGGAACGGCGTACCTTGCGGAACCAGAGCGCCTGCGGAGCCGCGACGTTGCAGAACAGCATCAGCCAGTACAGCACCGCGTAGGGCCCCAGCGGACGGGTGAACAAGGCCATGTGTCGCTCGTAGTCGCTCGCGCTGTACCAGGCGTTGTAGACCTCGCAGACGTAGCTGTAGCCGACGATCAGACCGGTCACGAGCATCAGCTTGCCCATCAGGTCGAAGTGGCGCGGAGTGATGAACGTCTCCAGGCGGTAGAGCTTCCGCAGCGGAACCAGCAGCATCGCGACCATGGCGAAGCCGCTGAAGATGGCTCCGGCGACGAAGTACGGCGGGAAGATCGTCGAGTGCCAACCCGGCAGCTTCGCTATGGAGAAGTCCATGCTGACGATGCTGTGAACCGAGAGCACGAGGGGCGTGGCGAGCCCCGCCAGCAACAGCTGCGCGCTGCGATAGTGCTTGTAGTGCCTTGCGGATCCGCGCCAGCCCAGGGAAGCCAGTCCGTAGAGCGCCCTGGCGCGCGGGCTCTTCGCCCGATCTCGCGCGCTCGCGAGATCAGGGATCAGGCCCAGATAGAAGAACAGGATACTGACGATGGTGTACGTCGACACCGCCACCACGTCGACGGGCAGGGTCGACATGAACTGCGGCCAAGTGCCCATCTCCGCCGGATACGGGATCAACCAGTAGAAGAACCAGGGACGTCCGAGGTGGAGCAAGGGGAACAACCCTGCTTGCACCAGCGCGAACAGTGTCATCGCTTCGGAGAGGCGGTTGAGCGAGTTGCGCCAGCGTTGCTCGAGCAAGAGCAAGATTGCGCTGATGAAGGTCCCGGCGTGGCCAATCCCGATCCACCACACGAAGTTGATGATGGGCATCGCCCACGCGACGGGGATGTTGTTGCCCCACACGCCAACACCGGCGAGCACCGTGAAGCCAATCGCGGCGAAGAGCATCAGCGTCAGTCCGGCGCACAGCCAGGTCACCGCGGTGAGGGCCGGGTGGCGCAATCGAGTCGTGCCGAGCAGGCGATCGGTGATCGCCGCGTTGCTGAGATCTCGAGTTAGAAGCAAGCTGCCCGAAGCGTTCATGTGTCTTCCTCGGGGGAGTTCTTGATTCGCGCCAGGTAGCGCGTGCGGGGGCGAGTGCCTTCCTCCGCCAGGACGCCGTAGAGTCGGCTCGAGCCGCGACGCTCGCTCACACGACTCCTCGGGTCCGAGATGTCGCCGAAGACGATGGCGCGGGTCGGACACGCCTGCTCACAGGCAGTTGCGACATCGCCGTCGCGGAGTTCGCGATGCTCCAGCTTGCAATCTATTTCCGCGCGGCGAATTCGCTGGACGCAGTAGGTGCACTTCTCCATCACCCCCCGCGCGCGCACTGTGACGTTCGGGTTCTCCAGCAGCACACGTCGTTCACCAGGGGTCGGTGCGTACTCGCGCCAGTTGAAACGGCGCACCTTGTAGGGACAGTTGTTGGAGCAGAAGCGCGTGCCGACGCAGCGGTTGTAGGTCATCTCGTTCAGCCCGTCTGGGCTGTGGGTAGTGGCGCCGACGGGACACACGTACTCGCAAGGAGCCTTTTCGCAGTGCTGGCACGCCATCGGCTGGGCCATGCTCTCCGCGGAGTCGCCGGCGAAGTAGCGATCGATTCGCAGCCAGTGCATCGCGCGTCCGAGGCTCGCGTCGGCGGGCCCAACGCTCGGCGTATTGTTCTCGGCCTGGCAGGCAAGGACGCACACACTGCACCCCGTACAGGCGTTGAGATCGATCACCATGCCCCACTGCGGCGAGCCCTGGAGCCGCTTCGGGTGGAGCGATGGCGGGTCTTCGTTGTGCCGGCGAAGGCGCTCCGGCTCCGTTCGCCACTCCGAGAGGTGCATGCTCAAGGCGAGCGGGCGACCCTCCTGACTCGTCGTCGACTGTACGCAGACCAGCCGGTCGTCTCGCTCGTCGAGGGGGGTGATCTCGATCCCTCGCACCAGCCACGGAGCGCCCGAGGAGCGCACTGGCGCGGCATCGACGCCCGCTCGCTCACCGTGTCCGAGCCAGATGCTCAGCGTGCGTTCGGCTTGGCCGGGCTTGATCCAGATGGGAACACGCAGCCGGACGTCGCCTGCCCGCAGTTCGACCATGTCGCGGTTCGACAGATCGTGCTTCTTGGCGACGGCGTCCGGCACGAACAGAGCGTTGCCCCAGCAAAGCCGTGTGATCGGATCTGGCAGCTCCTGCAGCCAGTCGTTGTCCTGACGCTCGCCAAGCTCGAGGCGAGGATCCGGAGCCAGCTCGAGGCACAGGTTGCTCACGGACGCCGAGACCTGGCGTGCCTGGTTGACTGCGTCCTCGTCGGGGTCCACCGCCAGGCTCGGGAGTGCGGAGCCTGGGGCAATGCCCCTCGATAGCCACTCGTCGACGCTTCCGGTTGCCGTTGCCTCGCGGATGCGAGCGGAGGTCCACGTGGCTTCGAGCGCCGCCTTGTCTTGCTTCGGGTGCTCGTC
>JAGQIY010000488.1 GCA_020430865.1 Myxococcales bacterium | reverse complement strand
GATCAGGTTCTGGCGCGCGAGGATGGCCGAGAAGGCCGAGAGTTCACGGTACTTCGCGCCCTTGTCGGAGTCTCGAACCGAGGCGTACTGCGTCGCAGCCACGGGGAAGTTGAACGAGTAGTACAGGCACTCGGCATAGAAGAAGTTCAGGTCGTAGGCCCGCTCGCTGTCGGGGTAGCGCGCCAGGTACTTCTCGTAGGCGCCGGCCGCCTTGCCGTACTCCCCCACCGCTTCTTGTTCCAGCGAGGGATCCTCCGCCAGACGCTTCTTCAGATCCTGAGCCCGACCGTGGTGGTACTGCGCCGCCTGGATCAGCATCTCCTCGGCCAGCTCGTCAGCCGCCGCCAGCACCTTGGGGTCGTCCTTGTTGGCTTCGTGCCAGGCGCTCCCCTCCCCATACGCCGTTGAGAGCGCGCTGCGCTCGGCGAAGGCCTCCGCCCGACGCTGATCGCGTTCGTAGGCCTGGATCATCCGGAAATGGAGTTCGGGGTTCTCGGGGTGGTTCGGGAACTTCGCCAGCAGGTGGCGGATTGTGGCCACCGCCTCGCTGTACTTGGCGTTGTCGAAGAAGATGCCTGCGACCGCCCGCAAGACCTCGACGTCGTACGGCTTCTCACCCGACACATAGCGGAGAACCCGAGCAAAGCCGGCGTCGGGATCCGGCGCCGTGTCGCCGTCCCAGTCCTCTTCCTGCAATGAAATGGCGAGGTACTGGATCGCCTCGGAGCGCAGATCCGAACCCGCCCTCCCGGTCTTCTTCGCCTGGGCGTCCGAGTACTCGATCAGCTCGCGAAAGCGCCCGATGGCGTCGACGAACTGGTCATTGCGGTAGAAGGTCCACGCGAGCTTGTACAGCGCCTTGTCGTAGTAGGGGCTGCCCTCGAAGCCGAGGACCTTCGAGTAGGCGCCGATGGCCTTCTCGAGCTCGTTGTTGTCGAAGTAGAACTCGCCAATCCGGGTCCACGTCTCAGCCGCGAACTGACTCTGTGGGAAGCGCTCCACCAGGGCCAGGAACTGCTCCAGGGCAGGCTTCTCGTTGCCCATCTCCAGGAGGCAATATCCCTTCAGGTAGATGGCGCCATCGACGTTCCTGTAGTTCGGCCAGGCGCCGATCAGGCGATCGAAGAGCTCGATTGTGCGCGAGTAGTCGTGGGACGGCTGCTCGGGGAGCACGTTGGTCTTGCCCTGGTCGTACAGGATCGTCTCGGCCTCGGCCTTCTCCAACGCTGCCAGGTAGGCCTCGTTGGACTTCTCGAAGTGGAGCTCGGCCAGGCGGAAGAGGGCGTCTGGCGTGTAGCGGGGATCATCGGGGTACCGGCTGATGAACCGCTCGAAGCGCTCAATGGCGGACAACCGCCGGCGACGCTCCTCGGCGTTCAGCTCCTTGAGAGACCCCTCGTAACGACGGGAGACCCCGCGCCGTTGGCGCTCGTAGCGGTGACGCAGCAAGCGCGCGGCGTCCCCCTCATACTCCGACACCGCCTCAACGAACCGCTGAAGCTCCGTGTCCAACTCCGTCAGGCGGGCGTCTTCGACTGAGACCGCCGGCGCGGCCTCTGCCTGCTCCGAAGCCTCAGGCCTCGAAGGCCCCTCGGTGATCCCCGGCTCGCCCGCAGATTCAGCAGTCGTCACAGCGCCGGCTGGCGCGGCCACGGCGCCGCCGTCCGAGGCCGGCGCCTTTGGGGTGGCTGGCCCAGCGGGCTGCGCGTGCACCAACCCGCCCGACAACAACAGGGCGGCGCCGAGACAGACGCCGCGAAGACGGACGCCCTCACTCAAGGCTCACCTCCCTGAAGGAGCGGTCGACATTCTCCAGGTCGATCTGCTGGCGCTCCAGCATCCTGCTGATCTCGCCCGACTGATCCTGCTTCTGCTTCCAGGCCACGTCGATCAAGCCGACGTCCGCCTCGAGCACGACCTGGTGGATTCGCTCATAGACCTGGCGGAAGGCACGCGCGGCGACGGTTCCGCCCAGGTTCTCGGACCGGCTGGACACCGCCTGCAGCTCCCGGCGGTAGGTCTCAACGTTCATGCGCTCGCGGTCCACCTGTGCCTTGATCCGGGTGACCCGGTCATCCACAAGCTGGCCCGCCTTCGCAAAGAAGGCATTGAGGCGCACGTCCAGGTCGTCAAGTCCAGCGAGAATATCCCCCTGGAAGGGCGCGCCGTTGGCCGTCAGCCAACGCGCCTCACTCCGAACCGCGTCCAGGAACGCGGCACGAGTGCGGCCATCCTCGTTCGAAGAGTCATCGTTGACGCCCAAGCGAATTCGCTCGGCCTCGACCGCACGGACCAAGGCCTCCAACTCGACCTTCAGCGCCTTCGCGAGACCCCGCTCTTGCTCGACCTGTCGGAGCGCCGGCATGCCGAGCGCAGCGATCTCTTCGCCGACGGTGTCCTTCACGTAGCGATCGATGGCGGTGAGCTGCGCGTCGATTCCCTGGAGCTCCACGCTCAGCCGGAATGCTTCCTGATCCAGGCGGGCCATCTCGTCGTCGACGCGAGCGGTGCGGGCTCTCATCTCGACCGCCGTCCGGGGCATGGCGGTGTAGCGCCGCTGCCACTTCATGCGGTCCTGACGGAGGGCTTTGTAGGCGTCGTTCTTGGCGCTCAGCTTGCCGGCTGCGTCGTCGTTCAGCCGTCCCCGCTCCAGGGCCACCTGATGCTGAATCTCGAGCGCCCGGAGCCAGCCTTCCTGCAGCTTGGGGAAGATCTTCACCCGGCTGCCCGCCTCCAACGCGGTCTTGAGCTGGTCCGCCATCCGCTCCGCCTCGTCCAGATCGCGACGCTGGAGGGCCAGATCGGTCACCAGGTTGACCGCTCGATTGGTCTCGTCATCCGTCCCACTGAAACGCGCTGCCTTGGGCGGCAGGAACCGGCTCGGATCAAAGGAGGTCAGGTCGCTACCGATCTTTTCGTTGAGGAACGCCTCGAGCCTGCTCCCCTGCTTCGAGAGCGTCAGCCGCATCTCACTCTTCAGCGGGCCGAACTCCACGAGGACCTGCTCAAACGCTCGGCTGGCCTCGCCGTAGCGCCCGAGCATCATGAGCAACTTGCCCTGCAGCAGGCGTGCATCCGCACCGTCCACCACGTCGGGCTTCACAATCAGCTGCACTTCGAGTTTGCGGAGCGCCCGGTCGAAGTCCTGGCGCTTGATCTCGATCCAGACGGTCTCAATCAATGAGGCGTCAAAGACCTTCGACGTCTGGGGCACCTGAGCGTAGGCGCCAACCGCCTGGGCCAGGTCGCCGCGCTCGTAGGCCAGCCGCCCCAGGGCCAGACGGGCAAGGTCCACCACGCGCTGGTCCGCCGGATCCGTGGCTTGAGCGGCGCCGCTCACCAGGTCTTGGAACAAGGTCTCGGCCTGGGCGAGCTCGCCACGGCGCACCTTCACGACCGCAGCGAAGTAGAGGGCACGCCGGCTCAGCGCGTGATCCGCAGGCACCCGCTCGAAGAGCGCGGTTGCCTCGTCCAGCTGTCCGAGCTCGTAGCGGTACTTGCCAACCGCGTAGAGCAGCCCGGGCTCGGGTGCCGCCGAGAGGAGCGATTGTGCCTGGGTGAGGTAGCGGTCAGCGAGAGCCAGATCATGGGTCGCCAGAGCGACCTCGACCAGTCGCCCCAGAGCGCGCTGTCGCTCGGCACCCGAGCCGACGCGGACCAACTCCTCCAAGTGCGCCATTGCGCCCCGGAAGTTACGGATCCGGAAGAGAGCGTCGCCGAGGTAGTAGAGCGCCTCCCGGTAGACGGGTTGACCCTTCGCTTCGGGGTTCTCCACCACATCCAGGAGGACCATGGCGGCGCGCTCGTAGTCGCGGGTCTGGTAGAGGAGCCGGCCGTCGTTCAGACGGACCGTCACCTGCATGCGCTTCTCGAGCAAGGCGGGTGCCAGATAGTCCTTCTCGAGGGCCTGGACACCCTCCGCCAGGCGCTTGAACACGGCCTGGGGTGGCTCGGCTGCCGCCACACTTGGGGCGATGCCCGAAAGCACCGCGCCTGCCCAGATGATTGACTTCAGCCTTGTGCGCTGGACGCCCATCGTTCGTTCAACGCTTCTCGGCCGACGCCTGAGCGCCCTGGGCAGCGTCCACGAACTCCGTCTCAAAGCGGATGTCCGGGCGATCCTTGAGATCGGTGGTCATGCCGCCCTTCTCGTAGCCGACCGCCTTGACCCGGACGAGCTTCCCCTCCTCCGCGTGGAAGGTGTGCGACGAGCGCAGGTTGAAGACGTAGCCCCGGAGATAGGTGAAGATCCCGTACCCGTTGCCCCGGTACACCATGACCACAGACAAGGTGTGGTTGCCCGG
>JAGQIY010000487.1 GCA_020430865.1 Myxococcales bacterium | reverse complement strand
GATCGCGCTTGCGTCTGGCGTAGCGGCGATTCCGTACGGTTCCGTGGGCATACGCAAATCGCGCGTGTTCTCCGCGTCGGGATCGTCCCCACGCCGGTGGTTGTCGTCACAGGCACCAGCGTTGCGATCCTGACCGCAGTCGAACTCGTTGCCCACGGCGTCCAGGTAGTGGAGCGTTGCGTCGCCTCGCACCGGGATGAACACCCGCAGGCCCTGGCGGGTCGCGCAATAGCCGGCGTAGCTCTGCCCCATCTCGGCTCCCGCTTGGGTCTCGAGCCAGGGCCTGCACTCACCGCTGCTGCAATTTCCCTGAGGATCATCCATCGACGCCGTACAACCTTCGAACTCCCGCTCGGCGGTGGTGGGGTCGTCTCCATCGTCCCACTCCTCACGCACCAAGACGTCGGTCGCGAAAGCTCCGATCCCAATGCTCTGCTCGAGCAGGCTGCTGCCCGCGGGCGGCTTGGATGGGTTGATGGGCTTACAGCGCCCCGGAGCGATGCTGCGATCAGCAGCAGACTTCACGCCGAGCCCGGCGCAGTCAGGATCCGCAGAAGTGTCGACCGCCAGCTTTCGCAGCGCGGGCAGGTCGAACACCTGAAATGAACCAGCGTTGAACTGCAGATCGAAGTCGCTGTTCGCGACCAGGAGTTGGCTCTGATCCGGCGTCACCGCCACGCCAACCGGGAAGTAGATCCGATCGAGCGGCGGCTCGGGACCATCGCCTGGCGCAAAACAGCCTTGGGCCCCGAGGAGCAGAAAGCAGGTAAGAAGACGTCGCATGTGTGGTGACTAGGTTCCCCCCCGGGGAGGTCCTGCCCTCAGCGGAGCGTTGGACCTTCGAGCGATCGGACGCCAACGGTTGGCGGACGAACTTCAGGGCTATTCAGCTGGCAGGCCTCATAGCGAATTGTCGGGTGGGTTTCACTAAGGAAGTCGGGTTGATGCTAGCCCACGGACCGTCGCGGGACGCTACGCGTTGACCCCGCACCTCGCGAGGGTCAAGCGCGACTTCCCCACCCCGTCGACGGCCGGAAAGCTGAGGACCTGCTTACGCCTCATCGCAGCAACGCCATTGAGGCGCAAAAAGCTACAAAACAGCTACGCCCGCCATTTCGGCGGGCGTCGAAGCCGGACTCGCGTCTCGACCGCGGGTTCGGTAGGCACCTCTCATTGCGGCGCTGACTCGAACGGGGCTGGGCTGAAGGCCAGCTCGGCGGCGCTGCGGTGAAACGCAAAACGTAGTTGCTCCCGCGGCGTCTGCGCCTGGGCGAGCCCACGAGGCTCGCCCTGAGCTGGGTTTTGGAGCGTCAGGCGATATCCAAGATGATCACCCCACGCTCGGGTTTTTCTTCTTCACGCTCCACCTTCGGACGTGGCCGATCGTAGTCGAGGGGTAGCTCGAGCCGCGGTCGGTTCACGTCGCGCTGGCGGCGCTCCTCCTCCTCTAGTCGGCGTATTTGCTCGATGATGAAGGGCGGTAGCATCGCGACCTCGCTTCGGTTAAGAGCCCTGGCTAATCCAAGGCAGCACTTGTTACTGTAATAACGCTGAACTTGTGGTCAAGTTCGCTCCGCGAGCGCTCCAAATAAGGTGCGCAGAGGGCGGACATTGCAGGCTTCTGGTCGAGACGTTCCAGAACAAGCAGGGTTTGATTGCGTTTCCACTGTTGGCGAACGTGAGTTGCCCCGAGACGCCGCGGAATGCGCGAGCGAGCGTGTCTCGTGGCGAGACCGCTGGAGTGGGAGCCTTCAACGCAAGCATTGCGCGCCCGACGTGGCGGATGGCATCGGTCATGGGTTCGACGGTCGGAGCGAGCCTCTGGGTTCATGCGCTGCTCAAAGCAGCTGAACGGCCAGCGCGACCAAAGCCCAAGGCCTGCCAGCACTCGAACGTTAGTGCGTGTCCGTTTGCAGCCGCTGACGAGCGACTGAGCACCGAGTCAACCGCTCAGTCACTCCAGGTCCAAGGTCGTGTTCCCCTGCTATGGTTCGCGCAGTGATCAGCGAGGTCGGCAGAGCGGCGGGGAGCCGGGGGATCGCGTGGATGCTGCTGCTCACGGGTCTGCTGCTCGTCTCTCGCACCGCGCTCGGCGCCTTCAGCCTGAATGACAGCAGCTGGGAAGGCACGAGCGATCTGCTCACCCTCGCCCGAGACAAGCTCGGCAAACAGCGAGTGCAGCTGGTCGCGACCTTGGATTGGGGCGAGCTGAAGCCCGCCGATGGGGTGATCGTGATCCACCCGGAAGTGGACATCGACTACGACGAAGCCAGCGCGTTCATGCGAGACGGGGGTCGCATCGCCGTGCTCGATGACCACGGCAAGGGCGCGAGCTTCCTCGAGCGCTTCCAGATCCAGCGTATTTCCGCGCCGATACGACCGGCGATCGCGCTTCGCCAGAATCCGAACCTGCCGATCGCGATGCCCGCGGTGCAGCAAGTCGCTGGACACGAGCAAGGACGACATCCCGTCGTGCGGGACGTCCAGCAACTCGTCACCAACCACCCCAGCGGGTTCCGACACCCCAACCTCACCCCCGTGCTCACGATCCCGGCCGTCGGCGAGCCCGACGTGACCTTGGCAGTGACGGGGATCATCGCCGACAGGGGCCGCCTCTTCGCGATGGGGGATCCCTCGGCGTTCATCAACTTGATGCTGCGCTATCCGGGTAACCGCGCGTGCGCCGAGGGACTCATCGACTACCTGGTCGAAGACGACTCATGGGGCAAGCGCCAGGGCCGACTCTTCATCGTCGTGAATCGCTTCAAGCAGACCGGACACTTCGGTGGACGCTCGGGGCTCGCGCAGGAGCTTGACGAGTACTGGGAGGGCTTCAAGGAGCTACTCAGCGAGACTCACGACGACGGGTTGCCTGACTGGATCGCACTGACGATCGGTGGGTTGATCGCGCTGAGCGGCGTGGTCTGGATGGGGAGCATCGCGACCCGGAGCTACAAACGCCTCGCCCCCCGCTATGCGCGTCAGACACCGCTGGTGGCCCAGGGCGGTATCGCTGGACGAGCCGCGGTGCTCTCGGCGCCAACCACCCACCGCGCTCTCGCCATGCTGGAGCTGAAGGCCGCCCTCTCGGAGCGTTTGGCCGAGCGCCTGGAGCTCACCAACCCGGGCACCAGCGAGGTCATGCACCAGCTCGAGCAACGCGGCGTGCAACCGGCGACGCTGGGTGAGCTTCGCCGACTGCTTGGCGAGCTCGGGCGAATCGAGAATGCCGTGGTCGCCTCTCAACCCTTACGCGTGACGGCGCCCGGCGTTCGGCGTATGCGGGAGGACATCACTCGTTTGTTGAGCGACGTGGAGGAACAGCTCGGGAGAGCCGCGTGAGTCAAGCACTGCAAGTAAGCGAAATCGAAGCGGCGCGGGAGCGCTTGAGTGAGGTGAGACGCCAGGTCGGGCGAGTCTACATTGGAGCCGTTGCCCCGGTCGACCTGATGCTGGTCAGCCTCCTCGCGCGCGGGCATGTGTTACTCGAAGGCGTCCCAGGCGTGGCCAAGACCACGCTCGTCAAGGCCTTCGCGACGGCCCTCGGTTGCTCCGTGCGACGCATTCAGTTCACGCCGGATCTTCTCCCTGCGGATATCACTGGGACGTACGTGCTATCGCCCCGCGACGGCACGTTCTCACTGCGCGCAGGCCCGGTGTTCGCCAACGTCGTGCTGGCGGACGAGATCAACCGCGCGCCGGCGAAGACACAGTCAGCGTTGCTCGAGGCGATGCAGGAGCGGCAGGTGACGATCGAAGGGGACCGCTTCGAGCTACCCAATCCGTTCTTCGTGCTGGCGACCCAGAACCCGATCGATCTGGAGGGCACCTACCCGCTACCGGAAGCTCAGATCGATCGCTTCCTGGTTCGCGTCGCGATGGGCTATCCGAGCACCGGTGAAGAGGTGTCGATGCTGAAGGCCCATGGGGTGGCCACGCCTGAGCTCGGCTCCGTGCTGAACTCCGCCGACGTGCTGCATCTGCAGTCGATTGCCGCCCGCGTTCACGTCGAAGATGACATCTTCGAGTACGCGGTGAACCTGACCGCCTTCACGCGCAATCACTCCAAGGTCGTGCTCGGTGCGTCACCGCGCGCTTCGCTCGGGCTGCTCCGCGCCGCCAAGGCGCGGGCCGTGCTGACGGGCAAAGGCTACGTGGCGCCCGAAGATCTGCGTGAGATCGCCGAGCCGGTCCTGGCCCACCGTCTCGTCATGGTACCCGAGCTGGAAGGCGATCACCGCGCGCGAGCGAGCATCGTTCAGGAAGCCCTGTCCAAGGTGGGGTATCGCCGTGCAGTCCGGCCCGTCTGACCACTGCCGCGAAGCGCTGGGCGCTCCCGCGGCGCGAGGTCAGCGCCGGCTTTAACTTGGTGTAACCGACACGGCGCCGGCAAACTACGCGAGCGCGGGCGTTGACACGCCCCGCCGTGGACGGTCCCTGTGGAGCGTCGGCGAGCCGGCCCAACGTAGCATCGCCCCCTGCTCCGGGGGTGAGAGTTCACTGAAGGAGACCCTGATATGAAGAGTTGGTTTTTGGGATTGGTGCT
>JAGQIY010000037.1 GCA_020430865.1 Myxococcales bacterium | reverse complement strand
TGCTACTGCCGCTGCAGCTGACGGCTTGCGGCTCGGACGAGTCGAGTGGCGGTGGCGCCGGCGGCTCGGGTGGCACTGGCGGCGCCGGCGGCGTGGGCGGCGTCACTCCCGAAGTCGCCTGGCCCCACCTCACGTGCGACGCGCTGGTCGATGACTACTGCCGCTATCCCTTCCCGAGCAACGTCTACACCGTGGACGACAGCACGACCCCGACGGGCCGCCGGGTGAAGCTAGAGGGCGACTTCCTGCTCACCTCGTTCCAGAAGGCGGTGCTCAAGGGCGCGCCCTGGGACAAGAGCGACGGCTTCTCCGCAGGCGTCGCGGCCCTGACGTATATCCCCGGGGCAACGACGGAAGGACTACCCAGCGTCGACAGCATCGACGCCAGCCTGGGCGCTGACTCCCCAACCGTCATCCTGGACGCGGAGACCGGTGAGCGCATCCCGCACTGGGTGGAGATCGACCTCTCCAACAAGGTGGACGAGCATCGCACGCTGATGCTGCGCCCGGCGGTGCGCCTCAAGGACGCTACCCGCTACATCGTCGCGCTTCGCAACATCCAGACAGCAGGTGGCCCAGCGGAGCCGACAGCCGCGTTCAAGGCGCTGCGCGACAACACACCGTTCGATGGCGACGCGTCGATCGACCAGCGGCGGGGGCTCTACGCGGACATCTTCCAGCGCCTGCAAGACGCCGGGGTCGGGCGCGAGGACCTGGTGCAGGCCTGGGACTACACCACGGCCAGTCGCGAGAACAACACCAGCTGGATGCTCAAGATGCGCGACGAGGCGCTGGCCCAGGCGGGAGACAGCGGTCCGGAGTACTCGATCACCAGTGAAGAAGCAGACGTTGACGCGGACATCGCCTTCCGCATCTTCGGCACGTTCAAGGTGCCGCTGTACGTCGACGACCCCGCTCCCGGCTCTCACCTGCTGTTCGGCAGCGATGGCCTGCCAAAGGTCAACGAGACGACGCCCACCCACGACGTCGAGTTCGAGCTGCTGATCCCCAAGAGCGCCGAGGCGGCGCCGGCGAAGCTCGTGGCCTATGGCCACGGCCTCTTGGGCGAGAAGGAGCAGATCGAGTCCGGGCACTTCCGGACCTTCATGAACGAGTACAACTACGCGTTCTTCGCGGTCGACCTGAAGGGCATGGCCGCAGATGACGAGGATCACATCACCGAGGTGCTGGGCAGCGGTGAGCTGGATCGGCTGTCGACGATGTTCGATCGCATGCATCAGGGTGTGCTGAACAACCTGATGGCCATGCGGATGATGAAGAACGCGTTCTCCAAGGACGCGACCTACGGGAAATACATCGACCCAAGCGCGCGCTACTACCACGGCATCAGCCAGGGCGGGATCTTCGGCGGCGTGTACATGGGCCTCACGACTGACGTGGAGCGCGGGGTGCTCGGCGTGCCAGGCATGTCCTACAACCTGCTCCTCAACCGCTCAGTCGACTTCCAGCCGTTCTACGCGGTGATGCGTGTCACGTACCCCGATAGCCGCGATCAGCAGGTCGCGCTGTCCTTGCTGCAGATGCTCTGGGACCGCGTCGAGCCCAACGGCTACGCGCCCTACATCCGCGAGAACATGCTGCCGAATACGCCTTCGCACGAGGTGCTCATGCGCGCCGCGGTGGGCGACCATCAAGTCTCGACGCTGGGCGCGGCGATCATGGCGCGCGCCATCGGTGCCCAGCACATCGACACGGGCGTACGCGAGGTCTGGGGCCTCCCGGCGGTGGCCGGCGCGACCAGCGGCTCGAGCTTCTTCGAGTACGACTTCGGGCTGCCAACCGAGCCGCACTGCAATCGCCCGATGAGCCTCTGCGGGGATCCACACGGAAAGCTCCGCAAGCTCGAGGAAGCACGACAGCAGCTCGACCTGTTCCTGCGCACCGGTGAGTCGAAGAACTTCTGCACCGACGGGGTGTGCAAGTTCCCCGAGCAGTCGGAGTGCACTGGCGGCGAGGACCAAGTCGACCTCTGCGCCCAATAGCCGCCCAGAACCGCCGGATGGCGAAGTCGCTTGCCATCCGCGCGTGTTCGGTAAAGAAACGAGGATGCCCGAGTCTTCCGGGCAACCTCACCGATGGATTCCGAAGCAAAAGCGCAGGCTCGCGTAGGGTCGGTGATCGACGGCCGCTACCAGCTCACTCGATTGCTCGGGTCGGGCGCCTCGGGGGCGGTGTACGACGCAACCCATCGCTACACCAATCGGCGAGTAGCCCTGAAGCTACTGCACCCCGAGTTGAACGACTCCAGGGAGCACGTGGGCCGCTTCCTGCGCGAAGTACGAGCCATGAGCGCGCTCACGCACCCGGGGGTCGCCGCGATACTGGACGCTGGACGCACGGAGGAGGACGTCCCGTACCTGGTCACTGAGTTCCTGGAGGGCTCGGACATGGCCGAGTTGATGGACGACGGTCCTCTGGCCCACCCCGAGGTCGTGGACATCGGCGTGCAACTCCTGGACGCCTTGGCCGCGGCGCATGCGCTGAACATCGTGCATCGCGACGTCAAGCCAGACAACGTCTTTTTGGTTCCGCGCGGCACTCAGACACCTCAGGTGAAGCTCCTGGACTTCGGTGTCGCCAAGCGTCTGAACACCAACTCCAGCGTGAACCTGACGGCGGCGGGCACCACCGTCGGCACGCCGCACTACATGAGTCCGGAGCAGGCCAGGGGCGACGCGGTGGACCATCGATCCGACCTCTGGTCCGTCGGGGCGCTGCTCTTCCACGCGCTGAGCGGCGAGCCGCCCTTCGACGACCCTCGCACCCATCGTCTCTTGATGCGCATCGCGACCGAAGCGCCTCCCTCGCTGGGCGCCTTGTGCCCCAACGTGCCCATCGAGCTGGTGCAGATCGTGGACAAGGCGCTCGAAGTCGACGTCGAGCGTCGCTGGCAGTCAGCCGCGGAGATGGCCAACGCGCTCGCGCTGTGCGGCTACACGAGCTTCCACTGAGCAGTGCGCCGCGGGTGCCCGTCGCTGGCTCAGGCACGCTAGCGCGGGACGCATCACGTCGACCACCAGCGCCCGCGCTTCGGCGTCCGCTGCGCGCTCCGCCTCTTCGAGCCATCCCCAGAGCAGCGGCAGCAAGGACGGGCGCCGCTCCACCAGCCAGCTCAGGACGCGCCAGCCAAACACCGCGTGCCGCGTCTCTTCTTCGGCGAGGCGCAGCATTTCCACCTGAAAAACACCTCCCAGGCGCCGAGCCCGCTCGGCAGCGGCCAAGGCGGCCAGCCCTTCGCCGAGCGCTGCATCCAAGAGCAGCTCACGAGCGAGTCGGGTGATGCGGTCTTCCGCGTCCGCGGCCAGGTCGGCTGGCAGCGCAAGGCGCCCCAGCTCCGCTTGGTTTCCTCCACGAGCGGCCAGGCGCAGCGCTAGCGCAGCGTGAGAGAGCTCCTCCCTCGCTGCGTGCTGCGCCTGGAGCACCAGCTCGCGCGGCGCGGCCAGTGCCGCCAGGTCCAGGACCAGTCGCACGAAGCTCGCGGAGGAAGCGTGCTCGTGGCGGGCGCTCGCGCACCAGTCCACCTCCTCGTGTTTCTCCGCGACAACAGACGAGGACTCTCGCAGGCGAAGCTCGGGCAACAGGAGCTCGCCCTGCCAACGCAGCGGACGGCCTTCGTACACCATCGGGTAGTCCCGGCGATAGCAGCAGGCTTCCAGATCCCCCTCGGCGCGCGCTCGTGCCGTGAGCGTCTCGTCGAAGCGCAGGTCGTCCTCTGGTCCGAGCTGAGGCGGCCGCGGTGTCTTCAGCGCGTCGTACACGGAAGCGGACACGCGGTTCAGGTGTTGCGGGCACCCCTCGTAGCGCGGATTGGAG
>JAGQIY010000036.1 GCA_020430865.1 Myxococcales bacterium | reverse complement strand
GCCGTGGCGTGAGGACGCGGCTCTCGGTGCTCGGTGTCACCACCGAGCAATACTCACCCGGCTCGCTCAGGCAGCGACCGGAGCGAGGCGAGCGATGCGCAGGATGTTGTAGGCAGCGACCACGACGACGGCATGAAACTCGAGCCTGCGTCTCCCCTTGAAGCGGGTCTGATGCAGACCGCCCACCGTCTTGGCCCACCCGAAGATCTCTTCGATGCGTCGCCGAACGCGCTGACTGATGGCATATCCGGCCCGGCAGGTGGTGCGCCCGTCGATGGCAGACCGCCGGTTCGATGTGTTCTGAGCGACGCGCGGTGTCACCTTGCGCTCGCGGCAGTCGGCGACGAACTGCCGCGTATCATAGCCCTTGTCGGCGCCCAGCGTGATGCGCCGGCTGTCGGGCCGTTGCACCGCGTCGACCATCTCGATGGCCGCGTCCCGCTCGCAGCGCCCGTTCGCCTCGGTGCCCCGGCAGTCCACGACGAGCCCGTGCTCATTGTCCATCAGCACGTGCACCGCGTAGCACAGCTGCGACGCCTGCCCCGAGCCCTTGCGGAGCAGCTTCGCCTCGGGGTCGGTCTTCGACTCGTGGGTCTCGTTGCTGCGCTTCTGCCCGCGGAAGTTGCTCCAGCCGTTCGAGTCGCCGTCGTCCTCGCCCTTCGGCCGGAAGCTCTTCATGGACGCCCACGCCTTGACCAGCGTGCCGTCGACCGAGAAGTCCTTGTCGCTCAGCAGCCCGCGCGAGCGCGCCTCCTCGACGATCTCGGCGAGGAACCGCGGTACGACCTCGTGGGACAGCAGCCGCTCGCGGTTCTTGGTGAAGACGGTCGGGTCGAAGACGCGCTCCATGAGGTCGATGTCGAGGAACCAGCGGAACATCAGGTCGTAGCCGATGCGCTCGCAGATCTGCCGCTCGCTGCGCACGCTGAACAGCGCCATGAGCAGGAGTGCCTTGAGCAGGCGTTCGGGTGGGATCGAGGGTCGGCCGTCGGCAGCGTACATCTCGTCGAACAGGTCGCCCATCCGCCCCAGGGCGGCGTCGGCGAGCTGTTTGATCGGTCGGATGGGATGGTTGCTCGGGATGAGGTCTTCGATGGAGACCATCACGAGCATCGAGGGCTGATTTTGTCGACGTCCGCGCATGGTCGGATCAGACCACGCTGAAGCCTCGATGGACTTCCGCCTCCGGGATTACGCGGCGTTTTTCAGCAGCCTGTTAGTCAGGCTGCGGAAAACGTTCTCCCGTCGGCTCGCGCGGTCCCGCGAGCCGATCTCTGCGTTGCGAAAGCTCGCGATATCTTCGGATATCCCTGCGCTTCCGCGCCTTGACCTCGGCTCGCGGCCCCGCACGATCCTCGGTCCGAAGTATTTCCGCAGCCTGTTAGCCGGCTGGCTGCACGCTCGCTCAATGCTTCCCCCTGTCACACCGGAGCCCCGGGCTCCGAACGAGGCGAAGGATACCGCTCCGCTCCGAGCCGGGGCACCCCCAACGCCCGCTTCGCCCGCGGCCGTCGCCCGTGCTACCTTCTCGCCGGAGAACGGGAGGTGAGCTTGGCCGTCGACGGGATGGCCGCACGCGCGCGGCGACTCGCCGAGTCCGAGGCGGAACAACACGAGCGGGAGCGCCGGGCGCGGGCCGAGTGGAATACGCTCGCCGCGCGCTCCGCGGCCCTCGGCCGCCCGGTGCCCGACGACGCGCTCGGCCACTTCTCGGCGGTGCTCGCCGCCCACGCCCGCGCCGTCGAGCTCCGCCGCGACGCGGTGGGCGCGCTCGAAGCCACCCTGGCCGACTGGCGGAACCGGCTCGACCGGCTCGAGGACGAGGATCGCGCGCTCGCCCG
>JAGQIY010000486.1 GCA_020430865.1 Myxococcales bacterium | reverse complement strand
CGAAGGCTCCGACGATGGCGACCGCCGACGCCAGCTCTCGCGGCTCGCCCTGGCTGACGTCGAACAAGGTCACACGGAAACTCTGTCGATCGCCTTGCACGGGCAGCGCGCTGACCTCGGTCCGAAGCAGCCGCTCCTGATCCCCGTCGAAATCGATCCAGCCCGCGAGCTGCACGTCCTTCAGGCGCACGAGTCGCTGAGCAGTGGCGCGCACCGCGTCCTCGACGGCGCGCGCCAGGAGGTCGACGACCACCATCATCGGCAGCGCCGGTCGCGCGTAGGTCGGACAGTGGTCGGCGAGCCAGGGCGTCGCCTGGCGGCTGAAGCGCTGAGTGAGCTGACCCGGAGGGTTGCTGTGAGGGGCACTCGGCTCGGGCTTCGGAGCTCGCTTCAAGCTGCTCCGGGGAGCGCCGCTGACGATGCGCATGCCCAGATTCTGCGCCTCGTAGATGCGGATCCCGTCGACCCACAGGCTGGCGTTGGCGACACACAGCGCCCCACGCTCGTCGACACGCTGCTCGGTGATCTCCAGCGTCGTGGTCACCGTGTCGTTCCTCGGTACCACCTGACCACGGTACTTCCAGGTCAGCGCCTGGTCGAGGGCGATGGGCTCGAAGCGCGCGTCGGGGATCCCCTGGTCCAGGCCTTGCTCGAGCATCCACAGCTGCAAGAGCTGGATCATTGCTTCGATCCCCAGGGAACCAGGCTGCACCGGATCCTGGAAGAAGTGCGCCTTGAAGTACCAGTCGCCGGGTCTCACGCGCTTCTCGCCGCGCATCGCGCCCAGGCCGTGACTGCCTTCTCCGGGCCAGTAACCGGTGACGCGCTCCAGCATGTCGAGCTTCGAGCCAGGCAAGCGCGCGGAGCGCGCGTAGTACGCGCCACTGCGCGACGTCAGATCCGCCTTGAAGTCGCTCTCGCGTTCCAGCAGCGCCTTGTCGGCGGGGCTCACCCCCAAACCCACCTGATTCTTCAGGGCATCCGGCGGGAAGAAGCCGAACATGGTCTGCATGTCGTAGACCAGCTTGTCCCCGAGGAAACACTGCACGTCGAAGCCGACCAGGGTCATGCCAGCCGATCGGGACACCTTCGTGAGCTTCACCTCGCTGCGCAGGATGCCGGCGTCGTCGAGCAGCTCGGCGTGCAGGGTGCCGGTGCCGTCGAGGTTGCGGAACATCACCTGGCCGTCGCCCAGCGCGCCACCGACGTAGCTCGCGAGCCAGCCACAGGGCTGGAGGGCCGCCTCGAGCAGCACGCAGTAGGGCATGCTGCGCGCGCCGTTCTCGGCGAAGTACCAGCAGTCCTCGGGGATGTCGTACTCCACGATCACGCTGGCGCCCGGCCTCGGCTCGCCGATGGGGCCCTGGACGTCCACCACGCGGGTGAGGAAGTGATAGGGCGGGCCGGGCAGCCGCGGTACGGCCATCGGCGCGTGGTCCGGCGGGCCGTCGTAGCGCGCGTACATGGGGCCGAAGGCTTCGCTCGGGCGCCCCCAGGCGCAGGCGAGCAGCGAGCGGAAGTCGAACGTGAAGTCGCCGCTCTCTGTCCGTACGGAAACTGGAGAGCGCGCGCCCGGAAACGCGGGCTGGCTGTGAGCGTCGAGGATCGACGGATCCGCCGACAGCGGCCAGTCGGGGACCAGCTTCAGGCCCACGCGGCGTGCGTGGAAGGCCTTGTGGCCATCCACGCAGACCAGGACGTCGGCGTAGACGGTCGGCTCGGGCCCCGCGATCAGCTCCTCCACGAAGACCTCGTAGCTCAGGTGCTTCGAGCTCGGGGTGACCTGACCGCGGCAGCGCATGTCGATTGGAGCCTCGGTCAGCGGCTGGAAGCGCCAGCTGTCGCGCTCCAGGGTGTAGCCCATCGCAGCCAGATAGAAGGACAGAGCCTGCACGCAGCCCTCGAACATCAGCGTGCCGGGCATGCACGGATCGTTCTTGAAGTGGCCGGCGAAGTACCAGTCGCTGGGGCTGACGGGCGATTCCGCGCGTAAATAGCCGCGTCCCCAGGGGCCGCCCTGGGGGTCCAGGACGGGCACGCTGTCGAGGAAGAGGTGAGGCGGCTTCTGGATCGTGGGGGTGAGGGTGTGCGTCTGGGACAGCTCGAAGCCCTCTCCAAAGCACTCCCAGGGTCGGCCCTCGGCGAAGGCGCGCACCTCGGCGGCGTCGAACGAGCGGCGCGTGCAGGGCACCGCGGGCGGATCCAGGCGCGGCTCGCTCACGACCTCCTGGGTCTCCGGGCTCCACACCACGCCCGCTGACTCGGCCAGCTCTCGATCCGTGAAGAAGCCCGCCTGACCGCCCTCGACCCGCAGCCGCAGCTCCCCGCCGACGCGGCACTCGTAGTGGAAGAAGAACAGCCGCACGTCGCCGTGCTTGGCGTGGCCGTCGATGTGGATGTCGTAGCAGAGTGTTTCCCCAGGGCGCGGTAGCTCACCGAAGTAGGTCAGCTTGCAGCCGAGCAGGCGGTACACGCGCTCTCCCTGGTTCAGGAAATCGGCGCCCATGTACGAGATGAGCATCAGGTCCGCTTGCCCGGACTCGATCATGACTCCGGCCGGCATGCGACCTCGAAACAGGTACCAGGCGTCCTGGGTGACGTCGGTCTCGGACCACAGCGTGCCGCGGCCGAGCTCGCCTGGCGTCGCGTCGATGCCGGTCACGCGATCCGCGAGCAAGAGCGGTGGCTCCGGCATGCGCACCTGGCGCGCGAAGCCATCCTGGCGCGCGAACAGCGGGCCGTAGATCTCGGAGATCTTTCCCGAGGCGTGGATCTCCAGCTGCCTGCGGTCGAGCTGCAGGCCGCGCCGAGCGCTCGCGGGCTCCGGCGTCGGGGGCGTGATGCTGGAAACGGGGGCGGCCTTGGGCGCCGGGACGGATTGCCTGACGGAAATGGGAACCGGCGGGCGCTGGGGCGCGCTCGGGACCTGGCGAGGTAGAGCTTGCGTCGGGCCCGGAGCTGGCAGCGCGCTG
>JAGQIY010000485.1 GCA_020430865.1 Myxococcales bacterium | reverse complement strand
GGTCCACGACCAGACGCGGGTAGCCGGCACCTTCGGCAGGGTGCCGTGGCGCACGACGGCCGTGCCGGCGAATCGATCTCCGACCGTCTGGGTCGTCGTGTGCACGTCCTTCATCCACCACCACAGCCCGAGCGGACCCAGCAGCAGGACGGCCTCGAACGGGCGGACCGCCGCGCGCAGGTAGGCCTCCCGCAGGCCGATGGGCGACCCGTCCGGGAGGACGACGTGCAAGCCGAGCACACGCTGGCCGACGGTGCCGCCGCGCCACTCGAGCAGCGGGAAGTACGCGCCGAACACGACCCACACGACCACGCCCGCGAGGTCGGGGATCAGGCAGCAGCCGAGCCCGAGGAAGGGGACGCAGAGCAGGACGTCGATGGACAGGGCGACCGTCCGGCGGAACACGGCACCTCCCGCCCCCTCCTAGTTCGTCTGCCCGGAAGTTTCTCGGGGGTTGGGACTGAAGTCCCCTACGGAGGTGATCTGGTGGTGTGCCAGGTCCTTCACCCCGCGCCATCGTCGTCGCCGACGTGCATCGAGCCAAGCTCGAGGCGGTCGTCCGTGCTCACTGCGCGGCGCAGGTTGCCGTACGGCGCGCACGCATCATCCTGCTCGCCGCCGACGGCGTCTCCAACGCGGAGGTCGCCCGACGTGTCGGTGTGACCGCGGACACCGTCCGCGAGTGGCGCGGACGCTGGGCGGATGACCCGAGGCCCGAGGCCCTCCGCGATCGCCCTCGGTCAGGACGTCCACCGTCCGTGGCGGCAGCGACGAGGGCAACGTTGATCAGCTTGGCCTGCGAGCGTCCCGAGGATGGGGATCGACGGCCGTTTCGTGACATCTGGACGCAGGCTTCATTGCAGACGGCGTTGGAGGACGCGACGGGAGTTTGCCTGAGCACGAGCGAGATCGGGCGCATCCTGCGCGCCAGAGAACTGCGGCCCCATCGTGTGCGGATGTGGCTTCAGAGCCAGGATCCGGAGTTCCGTCGGAAGGTCGACATCATCTGCGGGTACTACACCGCTCCTCCGCCGAACACGACGGTGCTGTGCATGGATGAGAAGCGCCTCTTCGCACATCGAAGGCGACCTGGCGTTCGTCCGTGCCAGCCGAACCGTCCTTGCCGGAAGGAGTTCGTCTACTCGCGGCACGGCTCCAGCGTCCTGATGGCCACGTTCGACGTCGCCACGGGGACTGTGTTCGGGCACTGCAACCCGACCCGAACCGGGCCTGACCTCGTCGAGTTCATGGAGAAGGTCGCGGCACGGTACCCCGGCCCTGTGGTCGTCATATGGGACAACCTCAACGTCCACTATGACGGCAAAGACGGGCGTTGGACCGAGTTCAACAAGCGTCACAACGGTCGGTTCACGTTCGTCTACACGCCCAAGCACGCGTCGTGGGTCAACCAGGTTGAGATCTGGTTCTCGATTCTGGAACGAAGAGTGCTTCGCAACGGCACCTTCGGCAGCGTGGACGCCGTGGTAGACAGAACGCTCGGCTACATCGACCACTGGAATGAGCAGGAGGTCCACCCCTTCAACTGGACCTTCCGAGGTACAAGAGACTTCCGCGTACGGAGCGACCTCGGAATCCATGCCCGCCCCGCCCATCGACTCCTGGCAAGCTGACAGTCTTCGCGACCGCCTTCACGAAAAGTACGGTCTCACACACCTTCGCGTCCGGAAACACGGCAAGGTCCTCACTCTCGAGTCGGGACCCGACGGCGACGCATGGCCCCACGCCCGGTTCCGTCGCGACACCGTGCACCTCTGGCTACTCGAGATGCCCGGGCGCGGCGGTCGGTGGGAGCGGACGCCGTTCCGCGACCTGCTCGACAACCTCGTCGAGCTCGTCGTCACCCAGTTTAGCTGGACCATCGCTCCGGTGTTCGACGAGAACCCCCGAGAGACTTCCGATCGGAAGAACTAGTAGCCGGCTCGGAACGGCGTCTGTCGGGCACATTTTGGGCTAG
>JAGQIY010000484.1 GCA_020430865.1 Myxococcales bacterium | reverse complement strand
GGTGGTGCGCTTCACCACGCCCTTGCCTCCAGTCTTCGGCGCTCGATAGTTGTGGGTGGAGTCGCACGTCAGGCAAACGACGCGCTTGGGGACTCCTTCGACCAGGGCGACGATGCGATGCCCAAGGTCCATCTTGCACTTCGTACACCAGGCATCGATCTCGCTGCCGGCAGTCAACGCTTTCACGACTCGTCTTCGTCCTCTTCGTTGGTACCATCGCGCTTGACGCGCATGCTCGCCTTCACATCGGGCTTGGGGGGGCCCGACTTAGCGTCGTTTGGGATGAAGCGCACCTCCGTTTTGATCTCGAACGACAAAGTCGTGAGTACTTTGGCGATTTCGTCGGAGATATTCGTGTGCTCCAGGAAGTCGCGGATCTCCTTGGCGGTGACGCGATAGAGACCGTTCTTGGTCTCGTCGATCTGCGCGAGGATCAGGTTCAGGGCCTCTTTGGGTAGCTTGAGCTCGCCCATCAGCTGGCGAACGTTGCCGTCGCTGAAGCGCTCGTAGCCCTCGCTGACCTTCTCGTATCCGGTCTCGATGACGCGCTTGATGATCTCCGGCACCAAGCGCTCGAGGCGTCGTCGCTCTCGCTCGCGCTCGCTGACTTCACCTTCTTCGCCCGACTCCGGAGGCTCGCTGGTCACGCGCTCCGACTACCCTGCCGCATCGCGTCAGTCAAATGCGGAAAGCCGGGCGGTGCTTTCGCCTGCTAATGGCTGGGGCGTGAGGCGCTCGGGGATGCTGGCTTGGCTCGTCCTGTGCGCTTGCTCGCGAGAGCAAGCGGGGGCTGCGGATGCTGCGGCGGATGCTCGCTCGGCACCTAGTGTTCCTCGCCCCCAACCCGAACCCTTGGTCGCGCCGAGTCAGCGCCCTGCGCCCAGTTCGGACCTGGTCGATCGGGAGAACCCCTGGGAGCGCTGTCGTACCGGCTACGCGCCGCGGGGCGAGCCGACGCGAGACGTGCTCCAGCTGGGCCTGATGTGCGGGCCATCGACGGGCATGCGGCCGCTGGAGGCGGCCGGGGAGGGGAAGGCCCCGAGCGAGGTGAGTCGGCACTGGGACGCGAAGACGGGCGAGTGCTTTCGCGTCGTCGTGGCTGGCGAGCCCGACGTCCGCCTGGTGGTCGCGTGGACGACGAACGCGCCACATCAGGGCCAGGGGGATCCCGCACGACTGGTGAGCGACAGAGGGAACGCCTGGCTTGCGCCAGGAGCGGCCGCCTTGTGCATGAGCGCACCTGGCGAAGTGGCTTTGAGGCTGGAGACTCGCGGCAGCGGGCGCTATGCGTATCAGATCTTCAAGCGTCGCTAGCGTGCTTGACCCCGAGCGCGCATCGGCGAGACAACCCGAAGGCCCCACACGAATCCTGGCTCACGCCGCTGCCGCTGAGCCGATCGCCCCGAGAAACATCCGATCATGAATCAGAGCACCTATCGCGAGCGCCGGCGGCGCGTCCTCGAAGCCATCAGCCCCGGCGTCCTGGTGTTGCCGTCCGCGCCCGTCGCGATCCGGAACAACGACGTCGAGCACGAGTACCGCCAGGACTCGGACTTCTACTACTTGTCCGGGTTCGATGAGCAGGAGAGTGTGCTGGTGCTCAGCAGTGAGCGGGAACAGCCGTATCACCTTTTCGTGCGGAAACGTGATCCAGAGCGTGAGGTGTGGGATGGACCCCGCGCTGGGGTCGACGGGGCCAAGGCGGATTTCGGCGCCGACCAAGCCTACGAGATCACGGATCTGGAGAGCGAGCTACCGAAGTTGCTCGAGACCGAGCGCGTGTACTACGCCTTCGGGCGCGATCCAGCGTTCGACCGCACGATGTTCACCGCGATCGCCAGCGTGAAGGCGCGAGCCAAGACCGGCGTGCGCTATCCCCTCGAGCTGATCGATCCGAGCAAGGTACTGCACAAGATGCGGCTCCTGAAGTCGGGCGAAGAGCTCACGCTGATGACGAAGGCTCTGGACATCACCCGCGAGGCTCACGTCGCCGCCATGGCCGCCGCAGAGCCCGGCAAGCACGAGTTCGAGGTGGAGGCGGTGCTGAACGGCGTGTTCCGTCGCCGTGGCTCCGAGCGTCCAGCCTATGGCTCGATCGTCGGTTCGGGACCGAACGCGACGGTGCTGCACTACCGCAAGAACGACCGCCAGATGCAGGACGGCGACTTGCTGCTGATCGACGCAGGCTGCGAGTACGGCTACTACGCGAGCGACATCACGCGCACCTTTCCCGTCAACGGCACGTTCACGCCTGCCCAGCGCAAGATCTACGAGTTGGTGCTCGAGGCGCAGTTCGCGAGCATCCGCGCGACGCGGCCCGGCGCGACCCTCGACGACGTTCACAAGGCGAGCGTGGAGGTCTTGGCGCGCGGCATGGTCGAGCTCGGCTTCATCGAGGGCCCGGTCGCCGATGCCATCAAGGACCTGCGCTATCGCAAGTACTACATGCACAAGACCAGCCACTACCTCGGCATGGATGTGCACGACGTGGGACCCTACTTCGAGAACGGAAAGCCGCGCCCGTTGCAGGCAGGAAGCGTGATCACCGTCGAGCCTGGTATGTATATCCCCGCGGATGCGGAAGTGCCGGAGGAGTATCGCGGCATCGGCGTGCGCATCGAGGACGATGTGTTGGTCACCGACAAGGGCCAACGGGTCCTCAGCGCCGGGATTCCGAAGACCATCGACGAGGTGGAAGCCGCGTGTCGCGGCGAGCTGACGTGAAGCTCGGTGCGTGGCTGTTCATGAAGGGGATTGGGTTAGGCGCGCTCTCATGCGCCGCGCTGGCGTGGGTGCCCGGCGTGGCCAGCGCCGCCCAGGACCCCGAAGGCGCTGCCGCGCCGCCGGCTGACTCGGTCGTCGCCGATCCGGTCGCCGACGACGGTAGGGCTCTGGAGCTCGTCGCGGAGCGGCGCCTGTTCGTTCACACCTTCGCCGGCCTCGCTCTTGGCGAAGGGCTGCGTCTCAACAACCCCTACCGTCTGCCGGAGCCTCTCGGGGACTCGCCTGAGAGCCTGTCGCGCTCGGCGATCTACGGGGACGTCGTGGTGGGCCTGCTGCTTGGGCGCGCACTCGCCTGGCAGCATGGGGCGCAGCTGGACCTCGCGTTCGCCCTGGAGGGGATCCCCCAGGAGGTGCTCACTCCGAGCTACTTGCTTCATCATCACTTCGACGCGCGCTGGTCCGCGTATGCGCGCCTCGGCTTCCCAGTGGTGCTCGAGCCGGATCTCAACGTTGGTGTCGAGGCGGGGCTCGGCGGGCTCCTGGCGGTCACCGGCGGTGTGCAGGCGAGCTTCGAGCTGATCTACTCTCAGTTCTACGGCGCCGCGACCCAAGAGGTGAGCATCACGGTGATCCCGATCGTCTCGGCGCAGCTCGGTGTGCGGGTTGCCTACGAGGTGTTCCAGTGAGACGACCAATTCCGTGGGGAATGGTGTGCGTGGGGCTGATGCTCACCCCGTTTCTGCTGGGGCCCACGCCTGGCGACGTCGGAGGATGTGGACAGGAGGCCACGGAGCTCGATCCGCCGATCTTCTTCGCGAGCAAGGATCTGCTGTACTGTGAAGCCTGCCAGGAGTGCGGCTTCGACACCCAGACCTGCCAGGACGCGTGCGCTGCCCTCGACACCCGAGGTATGACCTTCCCCGAGGGCTGCGTTCCTCTGGTGCACGACGGGGAGGTGTGCCTGCGGGCGCTGCGTCACGCGAGCTGTGACGACTACGCGGGCTACGTCGACGATCGAGCGCCGAGCGTGCCTGGAGAGTGCAATTTCTGCCCACCGAGGGGGCCGTGAGGAGCGCCCTCGCGCGGTTGTTCCTCGCGGCGAGCCTTGCGTTCACGGCGAGCGGATGTGGAGGTGTGTGGCGTCAGCTCAGCGCAAGCCCGAGCGAGTTCGAGCACTACCGCGTGGCGCGCACGGCCCCGGAGGTGGGGCAGCGCCTCGAGGCGGCGTCCCTGTACCTAGAAAAATATCCGCAAGGCAATTACGCCGCCGAGCTTCGAGCGTGGTTCGAGCGCGTCGAGCCAGACTACTACGCGCGGCTCCAGACGCGCAGCTCCGGTCTGCGAGCGTACCTCGAACGGCTCCCGAAGGGACCTCACGCCAACGCGGCGCGAGAGAAGCTGGCGGAACTCGAGATGGCGCGAGGCTTCGCCTTGAAGCACTCACGGGAGCTGAGCGAAGAGGCCAGAGACCTCGAAGCCAAGCTGGCCGGAGCCGAGCGCCTAAGGGACGCGTTGGTCGCGGAGTACGCCACGTGGGTGCGCCAGCTCGCGGCGATCTCCAGCTGGGGCAAGCTCACGAGCGAGCTCGAGCCAGAGTTCATCCGCCGCTGGCGGGT
>JAGQIY010000483.1 GCA_020430865.1 Myxococcales bacterium | reverse complement strand
TGCTTGATCCGCAGCTCCGCGTTCCGCATCTGCGCGTTGTGCGACTCGACGGTGATGACTGGCCCGTCCGGCTCGCGGGCCTGCTCGGCGGCGAGGGCGTAGATGACGGGTTCGATCGACTGCCTACCGAGCTGGTTATTGATGTGTGCGCTCCGGTGTGCCGGTCCATCAAAGACTCGCTTGAGCCAGTCGATCAGCTCGGTGACCGCCTCCACCAACCCAGTCCCCACCCGCTGCGGCTCCGGCGACGGCTCGGCGCGCAGGGCGGCGATGCGGTCCTGGATGTAGTCTGCGAGCTGCTCGGCTACCCCGTAGTCGAGGACGCACTCCAACTCCTCGATCGCCCGCCCCACGCTCGCAGGCGCAGCGGACGGCGCGGTGCGCATGATGGCCAGAGCCTCGCGACCAGCTTCAAGCCCAGACGAGATGACGCAGTCGTCGTCTTCGTCGGGGCGAGCCGGGACGCGAGCGCGCAGCTTGAACCCCTGCTCCTTGCAGACGCGACCTAGCGCCTCCTGTGCCTTCGTGATTGCCGCCTCGATCCGCGCTTCGCGTTCACTCGCCACTCTATCCTTGTCGTTGTTCACCATGACCGCGAGCATACAATGCTCGTCAACCCCATGGCCAGCTAGTTCCCCGTGACGATGTCCGCCTCCAGCATCCGACCCTCGATGTAGAACTGCAGGCACGACGGAAAGCACAACGCCACGTAGCTCGCGAAGTCCTCGTCGTCTTCATCGTCCTCGTCCGCCTGGTTCCAGCGGTAGTCGCCCTCGTCCGCGTCGACGAACTCCGACATCACGTACGACTTGCCGCTGCCAATCAGCACGCGGTTCAACCCCACCCACGGCTGACCCGCAATCAGCTCGCCGCACATCACGCACTTCGGCGAGTCGGTCAACGCACCAAGGCCGCCTCGAAGGCCATCCGCGTCAGGATCCGCACCCGCATCAGCTTCGTCTCCGTGCCGCCCAACTCCTTCACCGCGACGTGCTGCGTGTTCATCCCCGGCAGGTCGAACTCGAGCACCACGTCGCCCAACGGCGGCGCCACGTACAGAAACCGCGCCCACAGCGCGCCGCCGCCGTCCACCTTCATCCGCACGCGGGCGTTCGCCGCGGGCAGCTCGTTCACGACTCCGCCTCGACACCCAGGTACCGACGCCAGTCCACCCAGCCCCGACGCGTGTGGAACCCCCACTCCCGCCGCCGACGGCCCGTCAGCACCAGCGTCCACACGCCGCCTGGCCGAACCTCGATGATCCGGTGCGCGCGCTCGGCGCGGTGCCAGGCCAGGCTCAGCCAGCGCCGAAGGTGTCGCGGACGGCTGAACCATCCGTCACGGGCTGCCCGCACCTCCCGATACCAGCCCCACAGCACCCACGACACGAACGACCACGGGTGATCGTGCAGGTCGCGGTCCTTGTCCGGCCGCAGGATCCTGTGCACGTACACCGCGAACCACGGCGTCTGCACGACACGCCAGCGGCGCAGGTACAGCTCGCCAGTCGCCTCGTCCCGGATGTCGAAGCGGCTCAGGAAGGCCCAGCTGCTCACAGCGCCGCCCGAACCGCCGCGTCCTTCGCCTCGAGCAGCTTCCG
>JAGQIY010000482.1 GCA_020430865.1 Myxococcales bacterium | reverse complement strand
GGCTCGAGAGCCATGCCGCATTTGGGACAGGTGCCAGGTCCGATCTGTCGCACCTCCGGGTGCATCGGACAGATGTGCTCGATCTCCGTCAGACGGGCAGCTTCCGCAGCGGACCTGGGCTTGTGAGGAGCCTGGTGACAGCAGTGCCCCGCGGAATCATGCCGCGGAGCCCCGGGATCCGCGCCCGCGGCCTCCTGGCGGCCGCTCGACGGAGCCATCGCCTCGTGATGGCAAGCGCCCGAGTCCCGCCGCGCCTCTGGTGCGTGCTTCGGTTCGTGACGCTGCGGCTCGAGCTCGTGCTTGCAGCAGCCGCTTGCCTGGGGGCGGCTCTCGCGGCCGTTGCGGGGAGGGGGCTCGATGCCGTGGGACCTTTCCTTGCAGCATGGCTTGGTCGTGGCCTCTGCTGGCTCTGTGGTGGGGGAAGGGGGCGGATTCGGGTGCTTCACGTTCATGACAAGCCATCCACTCGTGGGATTCTGTTCGGCTCGATGAGCCCAAGTCTCGGGATCGACGTCTTCCAGGGCTCGGGCGGGGCTGCGGGTCACGGCTCGCTCAGGCGCAGGAGGCACGCTCAGCATGCATCAGCGAATCAACCTGACAATGGCCGGAGTAGCCCGTATGAAACAACGGGGTTGGAGATTCTTGGCCCTGACCCTGTTCGTGAGTCCGGCCCAAGAGAGGTGCGCAAGTGCTCGGAAATATGGAATTAGTTGGAATGTGCTTCGGTAGCCCGAGGCCGCCGGCTGGCTGTCGCCGCCCGCAGGGCCCAGGCCAGGGCCGGAGCCACTGGCCGCGGGCCGCCTCCCTGCCTTGTTGCCGTGCGGAATCGGTAACCGGATTGCAGCCTTGCGGTCCGTGCGCTTGGGTCCGTGCGCTTGGGTCGACGAGCCGCTAGATTCTCGATCTCGCGCAGGTCGTCCACCACGAGCCGCGCATCGACCGTTGCTCTCCGCGTATGCACGCTCCTCCTCGTCTACTCGCTCCCGTTGCCTTGGCCTGTGCCGCCCTGCTTGGCGCCTGCGAGGGCGCCGAGCACGCGGGCTCCGGTGGGAGCGTCGCCATCGCCGGTAGCTCGGCAGGTGGAGCCGCCGGCGCTGCCGGGGGTGCAGGCGGGCAGGCCGCGGGGGGCACAGGCGTCGGCGGCCAGTCCGCGGGAGGCGGCGGAGCAGGTTACGACGGCCCTCGGCTGCTCTCCGAGACGGGGCTCTACTCGAATATCGCCACACGGCAACTGGCGAGCGGCGTCCAGGGCTACGGCGTTCGGTATCCGCTGTGGTCCGACGGCAGCGTGAAGACACGCTACGTTTGGTTGCCTCCCGGAGCCCAGATCGACACCTCGGATGCCGATCACTGGGACTTTCCCGTCGGCACCAAGGCCTGGAAGCAGTTCGAACGGAGCGGGAAGCTGATCGAGACTCGACTCGTCGAGAAGACGGCGGACGGCTTCGAGGCGGTAGCCTACGAGTGGCGTGCCGACGGGAGCGATGCTGACGTGCGTCCCGAGGGAGTCGAGAACGTCGCAGGAACCAGCCACGACGTCCCCTCCCAAGGCCAGTGCCTCGAGTGTCACACGAACTCCCACGACTACTTCCTGGGACTCACCGTGGTGCAGCTCTCGACGTCAGTCACCGACTCCGAACTCCAGCGGATGGCGCTCCGAGGTTGGTTCAGCGCTCCGATGTCGGTGTATCAGGCGCCGGGCACCCCGGAGCAGGCAGCGGGCCTGGGGTATCTCCACGGAAACTGCGGGCACTGCCACCGTGTGGAGCACCCGATCGGCCGGAAACTCGGCTTGCAGCTGCTCTTGCGCAGCGGCGACCAGGACTTCGAGTCGACGGGGTTCGCGGTGTCGACCCCCAACGCCCCGGCGAAGCACGTGATCGGGGGCACTGCGGTGATCGTCACTCCGGGTGAGCCGAGCCAGAGTCAGCTCTGGGTGCGCAGCGGCCTGCGGGACCTCGAGGGCATGCCCCCACTCGGCACCGAGCAGGTGAACCCGTCGGGTCAAGACGCGATCGCTGCGTTGATTCGTTCCCTCGAGCCCTAGCGCTGGGTCGGCCGGTCCAGGTGGCGGTTTTCGCCACCCGGATGTGGCGTAACTGCAATGCCTCCCGACGCAGCCGTCGCGCGCGCGCAGCAAGGGGTGGTGGGCCGCGTGCTGGAACCAGAAGAGAGCCCGTGGATTCGGGGAGCTCACGCGCTAAAGACTCCACAGAATCGAATTGCCGCGGATCTCAGACCGGGCGATGGAAGGCATCCGCGCGGTAGCGAACGATCTCCTTGCAGTGGTGAGTCAAAAGGCGTGGTACTCTCCAACGTCCGAGCCTGATGAGCACCCAGCTGACCTCCACTGCCTCCTTCTCCGCCGAGTCTGAACGCCGCGTAAGGGTGTCGGAGTCAGAGGGGAGCAGTTCGGTGCGCGCGCAGCGCGCCACGGTGTTGATCGTCGATGACAACCCAGGGGATCGCGAGCTCTACTCCGAGCTGATCGCCGACCTGCAGCTGCGGATCCGAGAGGCCGCCAGCGCGGGCGAAGCGCTGGTCGAGTGTGCGCGCGAGTTGCCGAGTTGCGCGATCATCGACTACGGCCTTCCGGGAACCGACGGCATCGAGCTGGTGCGGAACCTGCGAGAGCGCTATCCGTCGTCGGATCTGCCGCTGATCGTGTTGACGGGACGAGGGGACGAGGGGCTCGCCGTTTCCGCAATGAAAGCTGGTGCCTCGGATTACCTCTCCAAGCAACAGGCGCTGGTTGGTGCCGAGCTGGCTCGCGTGATCGGCTTGGCGCTGGAGCGCGCTCACAGCCTGCGCCTGGAGCAGCGCCTCGAGCAGTCGGAGCGCCTCGCGGCGCTGGGACAGCTCGCCGCAGGCGTCGCCCACGAGATCAACAACCCAGCGAACTTCGTGCTAGTCAACCTCGGCCAGCTCGAGGAGCGCCTCGCCAGTCAGGCAGACGACGAGGACGGGCGCGAGCTGCTCGCGCTGTGCAAGGACAGCCTCGAGGGTGTGCGGCGCATCGCGGACATCGTACGTGAGATGCATCGCTTCTCGCGGCTGCGTCCTCTCGACCCGCAGCCGCTGCAGCTCGAGGAGGTCGTTTCCGCGGCGATACGTTTGCTGGCGGGGACGATGCGCTTGCACGCGGAGGTGGAGACGCGCTTCGAGTTCTCGCAGGAGGTCACCGCCGACCGTAGCAAGCTGCTCCAGATCCTGGTGAACCTGCTGGACAACGCCGCGAAGGCGGTGAGTTCTCATGGTAAGGTGCGGATCACCACCCGAAAGCTCGAGGGGCGCGTCCAGGTGCGAGTCGAGGACTCCGGGCCTGGGATCCCTCAGGAAATGCGCGAACGGGTGTTCGAGCCGTTCTTCACCTCGCGCACGGCCGGGCTCGGCCTCGGACTCGCGCTGTGCCGAGAGTACGTGCGGCGTCACTCGGGGCAGCTCTGGGTGGAAGAGTCGAGCCTCGGAGGAGCGTGCTTCGTGCTGGAGCTGCCACTCGAGACCGCGATCTCCGTGGCGCGACCGGAGCCCAAGCAGGCGGGTGAGCAGCCCAGCGAGGACCGCCGCGTGCGCCTCCTGCTGGTGGACGACGAGCCCCAGATCCTACGCGCCTTCAAGCGGGCTCTGAGCCAGCACTGTGAGATCGAGGTGGCGTCGAGCGTCGAGCAGGCGAAGCCCCTGCTGCGAGACGATGGTTTCGACGCAGTGGTCTGCGACATCAGCATGCCGGGGCTTGGTGGTGTTGACCTCTATCAATGGTTGCTTCAGCACCACCCGCGTCTCGCGCGCCGTACGCTCTTTTGCAGCGGTGGTATCCTGTCGCCCGAGAGCGAACGTGAGGTCGTCGCATCGGAGCGCGTGCTGTTGCAGAAGCCCATCGAGCCGCTCGCGATGCTCCATGCCGTGCGGATTGCCATTGAAGCCGATCAGGACGGCTGAGGAGCGCGGCGAGGTCCTGTCGCGCATCCGAAGGCTCAGTGGCAGGCCATGACGCGGGTGCTGAGCTTGACGTGTTTGCAGGTGAGGCCGTCCGCGCGACACTCGCCCCAGTCTGCCTGAACTCCGCAGGTGGGCGCGGTGCCGGAGAAGCCCTGACCTTTGCAGCCGGTGAGGCTCAGAAGGCCACAGCTGACCTCGCGATCGAGGGGTGGATCGCGCTCGATCTTGCCACTGCAGTCGAAGTCGAAGAGCACCTTGGGGTTGGTGGACGCCTCGATGAAGTACTCGGTCTGGCCCTCGAATACGCGGGCGTCGTGATCGTCGCAGTCGGTCCCACCGCAGCTCGTTGCCTGCCCGCCGTCGTCGTCGCAGTCACATGGTTTGATACAAGCTCCGCTGCCTCCGCTGCCTCCAATCGTCCCTGCGCTCCCACCCACACCGGACGCGTTTCCGCTGCCGCCCGTCGCGGCGCCGGCCTCGCCCCCGCTCGCCGCCGCACCAGCGCTGCCGCTGCTCCCCCCGATTCCGCCGCTGGAGTCGGTACCTGCGACGCCGCCGCTTCCGGCGTGCTGCTGGTCGACTGCGTCTGGGAGATCGCCCGCGACCAATGAGCACGCACCTGACAGTGCGCCCAACAACACGAGCAACGCGACACGAGGCATGGTAGCTGGGACTATAGCTCTGATGCCGTCCCCCCGCTGGCAGCCTCGCGCTCGAGCCGAGATGAAATTTCGCCACATCGCCTCGCTGATGTGCTCTCTCGGCTCGATGGCGGCGCTTGGTTCATCCGCTAGCGTGGCCAGCGCTCAGACGCAGCCCCCAGCCAAGAACGCAATGGACGCTGCGGCGACCGCTTACGACGAGGGTGTCGAGGCGTTCGATCGCGCCGAGTACAAGCGCGCCGTGCTCGCCTTCTTGCGCGCAGACTCGCTGGTACCGAGCGAGGAGGCGCTCTCGAACGCGATCACCGCGGCCGTGCGAGGGGGTGAGCACCTGATGGTGACGCAGGCGGCGGAGCGCGCCATCGCGCGACCAGGAGTCGATGCGAAGCTGGCGACTCGTGCCCGGCGCGCGCTGGCCTTCGCCGGAAGCAAGCTGGCGCAGCTCGACCTGAGCTGTGAGCCGTTACCGTGCGGCATAGCTGTGGACGGCGAGGTCGTCGCTCCCGGCGAGCGCTTCGTGTTGCCAGGGAATCACGAGCTGGTGGCGATCGCGCGGGACGGGCAGCGCAATCAGAAGCAGCTCGACCTGGTGGCTGGCACGACCTACCGGGTGCTGATCCGCACGACGGACGCGGATGCGGGTGAGAAGCTCATCGAGCTGAGCAGTCAGCGCCAGCAGGCCTCCGTGAAGCCTG
>JAGQIY010000481.1 GCA_020430865.1 Myxococcales bacterium | reverse complement strand
TTGACTTCGAGCGCAGGGCTCCCCAGGTGATCGGAAGTCGGTCGACTTGGCACCAACCCTGCTTTCGTCGAGATCCACGTCGCGCGAACCGACGAGCTGGCTGAGTGTGTCCGGTTCCCGCCCCAGGGGCTCACCCCACCCTTGGGAGTAACCAGGGCGCTCATCCGTGCGGCTCGGCGCGGGCTCCAGCTAGCCGCGCTCTCGTGGTGCCCTCGACACTTCCCATCCAGTGATCAAAGTAGCGGTTCGCTCACAGACAGAGTCCACACACGGTATCCTCGGCGCCTGGCGCTCGAGCTGAGCACACGGGGCGACACGGCTCCCTCGGACGCTCGGGGGCCCAGCCTCGAGTTCACGGAGATGAGGCGCAAACGGACGGTTCGTCACAGAGCATGGCCACACGGAAGCAACACCAGGAAGAAGGCGACCTCGAGCTCGTCGAACGACCCAAGACCAAGCGCCCCAGGCGCTATCACGTGGTCTTCCACAACGATGACTACACCACGATGGAATTCGTGGTGCATGTACTGATGAAGTTCTTTCACCAGAGCGAGACCGAAGCGACGCAAGTGATGCTGCAGATCCACCACAAAGGCTATGGCATCGTCGGCGTGTTCACCCGCGACGTGGCGGAGACCAAAGTGAAGCAGGTGATGGACTACGCCAAGGAGAACGGGCACCCGCTCAGGTGCACTGCCGAGCCGGAGGGCTTCGGGAAGGAAGACGACGCGTGAAGGTCAGCGCAGAAGTCGAGATCGCATGTTCCCTGGCGCTCCGCGAGGCGCAGCGGCGACGCCACGATTTGATGACCGTGGAGCACTTGCTGTACGCGCTGCTCCATGACGAAGCGACCGCTCGCGTCGTGCGCAAGAGCGGCGGGAGCGTCGAGCAGATCAAGAGCAGCCTCGAGCAGGTGTTCGAGGAGGAGATGGCCAAGGTTCCCGGCAGCGGCGAGGTGTCTCCCGCCCCCTCGAGGGGATTTCACCGAGTCCTCCAGCGTGCGGCCATCCACGTGGAATCTAGCGGCAAGGAGGAGCTGAAGGGTCATAACGTGCTGATCGCCATCTTCAGCGAGCTGGACTCTCCCGCGACTCAGGTCCTGGAGGAGCACGGGGTCACCCGGTACGACGTGGTGAACTACATCTCCCACGGCGTGGCCCGGGATGGGGACGACGAGGAGCGAGAGGTCCCGACCGCCGACGACGACGATGACGAGGAGGGGGGCGCCCCGGGCAAGGCCCTCGACAAGTTCGCGGTGAATCTCACGGAGAAGGCAGCGGACGGCGAGATCGAGCCATTGATCGGCCGTGACAAGGAGATCCGACGGGCAGTGCAGGTGCTCGCGCGGCGCCGCAAGAACAATCCGTTGTTCGTGGGTGACGCGGGCGTCGGCAAGACCGCGATCGTCGAGGGTTTGGCGGCGATGCTCGCCGAGGGCGACGTCCCGAAGCCGATCCAGGGGGCGACAATCTGGGCGCTCGACATGGGTGCCTTGATCGCCGGCACTAAATTCCGCGGGGATTTTGAGAACCGAATCAAGGCCGTGCTCAAGGAGCTCGCGGCGATCAAGGACGCGATCCTCTTCGTCGACGAGCTCCACACGGTGATCGGCGCGGGCGCGACGAGCGGCGGCACGTTGGACGCCTCCAACCTGCTCAAGCCGGCGCTGTCCAGCGGCAAGCTACGCTGCATCGGCGCGACCACGTTCGAGGAGTATCGTTCGCACCTCGAGCGCGATCGCGCCCTCGCACGGCGCTTCCAGAAGATCGAGGTCCTGGAGCCGAGCCTCGAGGAGACGGTGCAGATCCTCAAGGGGCTGCAGCCCCGCTATGAGGAGTTCCACCAGGTGACGTACGAGCCCGAGGCGATCGAGGCGTGCGGCAAGCTCGCCCAGCGTCACCTCCACGACCGCAAGCTCCCTGACAAGGCGATCGACCTGATGGACGAGGCCGGAGCGGACGCGAAGCTCGAGGACGGCGAAGGCGCCGTGGTCAACAGCGCACGCATCGAGCAGGTCGTCGCCCGCATGGCGCAGATCCCGCCGCGTCAGGTGTCCTCCGACGACCGCAGCGCGCTCAAGGACCTGGAGAAGGAGCTGCAGAAGTCGGTGTACGGTCAAGACCGAGCGATCAAGGAGGTCGCTACGGCGATCAAGCTCGCACGGGCTGGCCTGCGTCCCCCGGAGAAGCCCATCGGCTCCTACCTCTTCACCGGTCCTACGGGGGTCGGCAAGACGGAGGTGGCCAAGACGCTTGCCCGGGTGATGGGCATCGAGCTCATCCGCTTCGACATGAGCGAGTACATGGAGCGGCACACCGTGAGTCGCTTGATCGGCGCTCCGCCCGGCTACGTGGGCTACGACCGCGGGGGGCTCCTCACGGAAGCGATAGCCAAGACGCCTCACTGCGTGCTCCTGCTCGACGAGATCGAGAAGGCTCACCCCGACGTCTTCAACGTGTTGTTGCAGGTCATGGACCACGGCCGGCTCACCGACAACAACGGCAAGCAGTCCGACTTCAGCAACGTCATCCTGATCATGACCAGCAACGTCGGTGCAGCAGACCTCGCGAAGCGCAAGCTCGGCTTCGGCCAGGCGGACACCCGCGGAGACGGCGACATCGCGTTCAAGAACACCTTCAGTCCAGAGTTCCGCAACCGCCTCGACGCGCGCATCGGCTTCGACCCGCTGAGCCAGGAGGTCATGGGCCACATCGTCGACAAGTTCGTGGCGGAGCTCGAAGGGCAGCTCGCGGAGCGCAACGTGACCCTGGAGCTGACCCCAGCAGCGAAGGCGTATTTCGCCGACAAGGGCTACGACCGGGACTACGGAGCCCGCCCGCTGGCCCGCGTGCTCCAGGACGAGATCAAGAGCAAGCTCGGCGACGAGCTACTGTTCGGTGAGCTGTCCGAGGGCGGCCACGTGATCGTCGACGTGAAGGACGGCGAGGTGGCCTTCAAGTTCAAGCAGAACCCCCTGCGCCACTAGCTCGCGTATCTCTGCTCGGGCTCGGGGGGGAGGCGCCCTGGCCAGTACCCCAGGGAAACACGAGTTCGCCGTAGCTTCGACGACGAAACGCAAGACGCCGGCGAGGACGCCGGCGTCTTGCTGTGGCCGTGACCTGGTTCAGCTCTCGGAGAGCGTCTTCAGGCCTTCCTTCTTCGCGTTGACCAGGATGCTCATGTTGCCGCTCGGGTGCTTGTTCTCCCGCATCATCTGATGGCAGTCGCCGGTCTCCGCGAACTGGAAGACCTTCGACAAGCAGGGGTCCACCTTCCCGGCAATCACCAGGTCGTTCAGCCCCTTCGCCTGCTCGTCGTTGGCGAAGTGCGAGCCTTGCAGGCGCTTCTGCCGCATCCACTGGTAACGCAGATCGAGAGTCGCGTTGTAGCCGGTGGTGCCAGCACAGATCACCACCATGCCCCCCGTGTCGCAGACGAAGATCGACGTGGGAATGGTGGACTCGCCCGGGTGCTCGAACACCACGGCGGGGTTCTTGCGCTCGCCGAGCGCCTCCCAGAACGCCTTGCCGAACTTCCGCGCGCCCTGGACCCAGTGGCCGTAGGCGGCGTCGTCCGTCCAATGAGGGAGCATTCCCCAGTGGTCGAAATCCTTGCGGTTCAGCATGCCGACGGCGCCGAGGTCCTTGCAGTACTCGAATTTGTCAGTCGAGCTGACGACACCCACCGGACGCGCACCGGCGGCCTTGCAGATCTGTATCGCCATGCAGCCGAGACCACCGGCCGCGCCCCAGATCAGGACTGGGTCGCCTTCCTGGATTTCGTTGCCGGCCCAGCCATGCAGCATGCGATAGGCGGTAGCGCCCACCAGCATGTACGCGGCGGCAGCCTCCCAAGTCAGGTGCGGGGGCTTCGGCAGACACTGATGGTCCTGCACCTTGGTGAACTGAGCGAAGCTCCCCCAGTTCGTCTCGTAGCCCCAGATGCGCTCGGAGGGGGCGAACATCGGGTCCTTGCCAGCAACCACGTGGGGATCCTTGGGGTCCCAGATCCCGCAGTGGACGACGACCTCGTCGCCCACCTTCACGTTCTTCACCTCGGAACCAACCGCCCACACGATGCCGCTGGCGTCGGAGCCACCAATGTGGAAGTCCTCCTTCTCGCCGGCCTTCTGCCGTGCGCGGACCACATCCACAGGGATACCGAGGGCAGCCCAGACGTTGTTGTAGTTCACGCCGGCAGCCATCACGTAGACCAGCACCTCGTTGGGTGCGATTTCCGGTATGGAAATCTGTTCGATCTGGAACGCGTCCTTCGGCTCGCCGTAGCGCTCCGGGCGGATGAGTTGGGCATACATGCGAGCGGGCACGTGGCCCAGCTCAGGGATTTCACCGAGCTCGTAGATGTCCTTGGGCATGGGGTCGGAAGCCTATGACACAGCGCGCTAGATTACGAGACCGAGCGTATCTGGTGGCGGGCCAAGGACAGCGCGAGGCGCTCAGGCCACCGGCTCGGTTGACGCAGCGCGTAGCTGGGCCTAATGCAGAGCTGTTTGGTCTGTGCAGATGGCAGACTGCAAGCTGGCAGCAGCGGTGCGTGTCAGTTCGTGTGGCGCGGCCCCCTCAGCCGCGAAGAGCGGAGTAACCAGCATGAATACCGAAGCCCCCAAGACCGTGCGCGCAGGCGATCTCCACCCTGCCCTGAGCGCGCTGGAAGGCGTCTACGAGCGCGCGTTGAAGCGCGTCCACGGACTCGTCTCCAAGGACGGTCGGATCTCGTCCGGTCTGTTGAACCGTCATCAGCTCGCGGCCCATGGCCTGGCCTACCTGGCCACGGAGCTGGAGGCAGCACGCCAGGTCGTGGCCTGGGCGGAGCGCGTCAGCGCGAACCAGGAGGACGCGGAGCTCGAGCTGTCCATCGCGGGCGCTTACGTGGGCGAACTCTGTCGCCAGCTGGTCGGCGGTGTGGAGCTCGGCCCCTGCGAGTCGATTGGCCTGAACGAGCTTGGCCTGGAGCACGACGATCTGGAGGCCACTCTGCTGAGCCCCAAGGTTCAAGCCATCGCGGAGCGATACGCCTCGGGTGAGGCGCTGTGTCGGTTGGCACGTCTTGCCGTGGAGAAACGCAGCTTCGGGTCATGGGCCCTGGACGACGAGACCCTGGAGGCTGTTCAGACCGAGTTTCGGCGCTTCGTTCAGAGCGAGGTGGAGCCCATCGCTCAGGATGTCCACCGCAAGGACGTTCTGATCCCCATGGATCTGATTCAGAAGATGGCCGAACTCGGTGTCTTCGGGCTGACGATCCCCGAGGAATACGGCGGCCAGGGACTCGACAAGGTGGCGATGTGCGTCGTCACCGAGGAGCTGAGCCGGGGCTACATCGGCGCGGGCTCCCTGGGCACGCGCGCGGAGATCGCTGCTGAGCTGATCCTCGGCGGGGGCACGGACGAACAGAAGCAGGAGTGGCTGCCCAAGCTGGCGAGCGGAGAGGTGCTGCCGACCGCCGTGTTCACCGAGCCGAACAACGGCTCGGACCTCGCGCACCTCAAGGCCCGCGCCGAGAAGCAGGCGGATGGTAGCTACCTGGTGAGTGGCGCGAAGACCTGGATCACCCACGCGACCCGCGCGGACCTGATGACGTTACTCGTACGCACCAGTGCCGACGACGATGGGTACGGCGGTCTGTCGATGATGCTCGCCACCAAGTCGCGCGGCAGCGAGACCAACCCCGAGATGGAGGGTTTCCCCGACGAAGGCATCACCGGCACGGAGATCAAGGTGCTGGGCTACCGGGGGATGAAGGAGTTCGAGATCGGCTTCGACAACTTCAAGGTGGCTGGGAACGCCCTGCTGGGCGGCGTCGAGGGCCAGGGCTTCAAGCAGCTGATGGCGACCTTCGAGAGCGCTCGCATCCAGACCGCGGCTCGTGGCGTCGGCGTCGCGCAATCGGCGTTGGATCAGGGCCTCCAGTACGCCCAGGAGCGAATCCAGTTCGGCGCGCCGATCTTCGAGTTCCCGCGGGTCCAGCGCAAGATCGGTCGCATGGTTGCGCGCATCATGGCGTGCCGGCAGCTGACGTTCTTCGCTGCGCGGGCCAAGGACAGCGGGAAGCGTTGCGACCTGGA
>JAGQIY010000480.1 GCA_020430865.1 Myxococcales bacterium | reverse complement strand
GGCGCGGGAGCCCAGGAAATCCACGTTTCCTGCCCTCTCGCGCGGTACCCGGCCCCCGACGAGCGGTCACCGGACCACGCTGGTCCAGATCATGAAGTCGTCGATCAGTCCGCTGGCGGTCTCGCTGTCCAGGTCGCCCCAGGCGCCGATGAAGAAGCGCGCATCTTCACTTTCTGCAGGGAAAGATAAACCACCGGAGCTGGTCTTGGCGTAGCTGACCTCGAAACCGTCCAGGTAGATGTGGACGTTCTGACCCGAGACGCTGGTCAACCGGAAGTCCCATGTCACCTCGACGTGGACCCAGTCACCCTTCTTCCAGCCGTAGCTGGCCGCAGCGACCGTGGTTTCCTTCAGCGCCGCTGGGCCAGGGCCTGGTTGCATGGCGAGCACCTGAAGCTCGTTGGCGTTGCTGCTGCCTGCCTTGCGAATACGCAGGCCGCCACCGCTGTTCCAGCGCGCTCCGTCGCTGGAGGCGAAGAGATGGTGATTGTGCCCGTCGTCGTGATCGTAGCTCGGCTGGTACCAGAAGGAGAGCGTTCCCTGTGCGTACTCGAAGTTCTGGTAGCCGTCCTTGATCTGACGGTAGGCGACGTAGCGGTCGCTGCCGCTGATGCTGATCCCCGTCTGGCAAATAGCCGTACGGAAACCGTCGCCCGAGTACATGACACCCACGGGGTTGCCGTAGACCGGACTCTGGATCGCGTCGTCGTCGTCGAGGGTGGTGTACAGCGCCGGCTGTCCGATTCCTGACGGCGGTCCGCAGGTGACCCCGGATCCACCGGTTCCACCGCTGCCGCTTCCACCCGTCGAGGTACCCCCGCTACCTGCCGCCGCGCTGCCTCCGCTTCCGCCCGCCGCCGTCCCGGCGCTGCCGCCGGTTCCTCCGCCACCAGTTCCGCCGCTGGCGGTGGCCCCTGTACCTCCTGTCGCCGCGCCGCTGGCGCCTCCAGTCGCCGCGCCTCCGCTGGCGCTGCCTCCGCTGGCGCTGCCTCCGCTGGCGCTGCCGCCCACCGTGTTCCCCGAGGAACCGCCGGTCGTGCCGCCGCTCGCTCCACTCGTCCCGCCGCTGCTGGAGTTGCCGGCCCCGCCGTTGGCATCGCCGCCGAGGCCAGCGACGCCGCCACTCGAGTTGCCGCCAGCGCTCGATCCGCCGCTGGCCTGGCCCCCGGCGGTCGACCCGCCGCTGGCCACCCCGCCAGCGCCGGCCGCCCCACCAGCTCCGCCGCTCCCGAACAGGTCCGTCTCGCCTTCGTCCCCGCAAGCCACCAGCAGCACCACCGCCGCCAACCCAGTACTCCAACGCCGCATCTGCACGCCTCCAAAGCCAAGCGAACGATCAACCTCGAATGCAAACTCGATTCCGGGACCGCCGCCAGCGCTTTCGCGTCAGCCCATGCGAGGTTTTCGCAGCGACGGTGGCCCGGTCGAGCGGTCGCGCAGCGGCGCAGGGCTGCGTCCATCCGCACGAAAGTCCGATCACGGAACTTTTTGCGGAGTCGGCTCGAAGCTCAGAACACCTGACAGGCGAACCCGCAGTCGCCGGGGTTACCGGGGTCAGTGCCCAGGACGCAGGTATACATCGTGTAGTAGGCGTCGTATCCGTCGGGATATCGATTGAAGCACTCTTGGTAGCAGGCGTCGTCCGCGCACAGGTTGAAGCAGTCCAGGAGATTGTAGCAACCCGGGTCATCGTAGCAGCGGTTCAGCGTGTCGTAGCAGCAGCCTCCGAAGGCGAAGGTGTCGTTCTGACATGCCGTGCAGTCCTCCATCGGACTGCCGCTGTTGCAGTCGCCGCCCGCGCCACCGCTGCCTCCGAAACCGCCCTGGCCACCCCCGGCGTCTCCGCCGAATCCGCTGTTGCCTCCAAAGCCGCCTTGGCTCCCACCGAAGCCCGCGTCTCCACCGAATCCGCCGTCGGGAGAGCCCCCGAAGCCGCCCTGGCCACCTCCGGCGTCTCCGCCAAAGCCGCTGTTGCCTCCAAAGCCGCCCTGCCCACCCTGAGCCGTCCCACCCTGGGAGCTTCCGCCCACCGTGGAGCCACCCTGGGCGCTGCCTCCGAAGCCGGAGCCGCCTTGGCCCGAGCCGCCTTGGCCCGAGCCGCCTTGGGCGCCGCTACCCGAGCTTCCGCCAGCCTCGAAGTCGTCTCCCAACGTCTTGCCACCACACGCACCCAAGAAAGCCAACGTAAGCCACAGCACCCGCTTCATGCGCTGGAGGATACACCGGCCCGGCCATCTACGCATGGCTCGCGTACACACTATCGCCGCGAACGGCTCGAAAAGCCCGCCTGCCTGCAAGCGCGCAGCGGCCGGCTCGTGCTGCTTGCGCACGCCTGCCCGACACCGCCCCGACCTGGGACTCGTACTCCCGCGTGTCTCGAGAGAAGGCCACGGAGTCGTGGCGCCCCTCTCGCGAAGTCATTACCACACGGAAGTGTTGAGCCAGCGAGCTCGCGACACCGACAGCCGAGCGTCCTGGCTGCTCGGGAGCGACCCTGGACTACTACCAGGAGCTCTCCCCTCTCTCCCCGAGTGGCGGGCGTGAACCGATCCAGGTATTTCGCCCTCCCCAGCACCCTCGGCCTTTTCCTCGGCCTTTCCTCGGCGCTGAGCTGGACATCTGGACAGGTGCTGCAGGCCGTGGCGCGCTTCCTTTCAGCATGAAACGGTCGTTTGGTCTATGCTCCGGTGGTGACGCGGAACCTACGCTTCTCGGCTCTCCTGACGCTGCTTTCGTGCTCGACGGTCGTCGTCGTCGGTTGCGGGGAGGACTCCCCGGCGGAGAGTCGGCCCGTGGTGGACGCAGGCTCGGATGGGGGGGAGGATCAGCTGCCCGAGCGCGCCGATCTCGTTTCCGCGGTGAACCCAATGATCGGGACCGGAGGCGTGGGGTTCGGCGTGGGCTCGGCCTATCCCGGCCCTGCGCTCCCGTTCGCCTTGATCCACGCGGGTCCAGACACGAACACCGCCGGTTTCGACGGGCTCGGCTTCTATCACTGCGCTGGCTACCACCAAGGCGACCCTTTCATCGAAGCCTTCAGCTTGACCCACGCCCACGGCACCGGCGTGTCGGACTACGGTACGTTTGGCTTGATGCCACTCGTGGTGCCGAGCGGCGCTGCACTTGGGGCCGAGGTGCGCTCGGAGGCCGGCTACGCCAGCGCGTACTCGGGCGAGGTGGCGGAGCTCGGGTACTACGCCGTCGAACTGGAGGGCGGACGCAAGGTGGAGATCACCACCACCCGTCGCGCGGCGTTGTTCCGTTTCAGCTTCCCCGAGTCTGGCGATCCGCTGGTCCTGCTTGACGCCGAGCACACGGTGGGAGATGGCAAGAGCGGCGGCGGCGACGTCGAGATCGCGGGCTCGAGAATTACCGCGCGGATGCACAACCTGGGAGACCTGAGCAGTCGCTTCGGCGGCTTCGAGGTGTTCCTGGACGGGGCGTTCGACGTTGCTCCGAGCGAAGTCGGAGTGTGGGACGAGGCGGGCATGCACCCGATGCAGGCTAGCTCGACGGGCGTCGACGTTGGCGGCTGGGTGCGCTTTCCGGCTGGCACGCGCGAAGTCTCGCTGAGGGTCGCCGTGAGCTTCGTCGACGCAGAAGGTGCGGCCAAGAACCTCCAGGCGGAGCTGCCCGCGTTCGACTTCGACGCCGTCCGGGCTCAGGCAAGACAGGCTTGGAAGCCCATCTTCGATGGCCTCTCCGTTTACACGGACGACGTGACTGACACGGAGACCTTGGCCACCAGCGTCTATCACACGTTCCTCATGCCGAGCTTGATGAGCGACGTGGACGGTCGCGCTCGTGGTGTGGGGACCGACGCGGAACCGCTGGGACCGATCATCGAGACGGAAGAGGAGCACTACAGCGACTTCTCGCTGTGGGACACGTACCGCACGTTCCACCCCTGGTTCATGCTCGCGGAGCGTCCCGAGGCGGGGCTCTTCGCGCGCTCATTGCTGCGGCTGGGGGAGCAGGGAGGAGCCATCCCGCGCTGGGCGCTCGCCAACGGTGACGTCCACAGCATGATCGGATCACCTGGTGAGATCGTGCTCGCCGAGAGCGCCATGAAGGGCGTGGACTTCGATCGAGCCAAGGGCTACGCGCTGTCCCGAGTCTCTGCCGTAGGGAAACAGCCGGGGAGGATGGGCGGCCGTGGCAGCATCGAGCCTTACATGCAGTACGGCTACGTGCCGGCGGACATGAGCAGCGGCTCCGTCTCTCGCACCCAGGAGTATGCAACCGCCGACGCCGCCCTGGCGAACTGGGCGAAGCTGCGCGGTGAGACCGCGGACGCCGAGGCCTTCGCGGCGCGTGCGGACAGCTGGCGCACGCTCTACGACGCCGAGAGCGGCTTCTTCCGTGGCAAGAAGAGCGACGGCAGCTGGGCGGCGATGAGCCTGCCCACGGTGCAGGCAGAGATGTACACCGAGGGCAACGCCTGGCAGTACCTGTGGATGATCGGACACGATCCGGCAGGTCTCGCCGACCAGCTCGGGGGCGAAGAGGCCGCGCGGACCCGCCTCCAGGAGTTCTTCGACAGTAGCCGCGAGGAAACGGCGGTGCTTGGTGTGCGAAACTACTACTGGCACGGCAACGAGCCCAACATCCTCGCGCCGTGGCTGTTCGCAGCCTGGGGAGATCGCACTTCGACCCGAGATTTCGTCCACTGGGTGATCGATGAGATGTACGGGACGGGTCCGGATGGCCTCGCCGGCAACGACGACGCCGGAACGCTCTCGTCGTGGCTGCTCTTCGCCAGCGTCGGGCTCTACCCGGTGAGCGGAACGGATCAGTACATCGTGGGCGCGCCGCGTTTCCAGAAGGTGGTGCTCCACAGGCCAGGTGGCGACCTGACGGTCGAGGCGAGCCGCGACCCTCGTCAAGGCGCGATCACGGGGGTGACCCTGGACGGCGAGCCCATCGAGGGCGCGCTCGTGAGCCACGCCTCGCTGCGAGGTGAGCACGTGCTGCGCTTCGAGATCGCCGCCGACTGAGCGGCGCCTCCTAGCCCCCGAGCGGAAGCGTCACGTCCACGAACACGGTGTCGTTGTCCGCGGGCAGCGTGAAGTCTTTGATCACCGTGTAGACGGGCTGTGCGCCGTCGTTCGGATCCGGACTGTCGTAGATCGGGACCTCGATGCGGTACTTGCCTGCTGGTGCGTCGTGTGTGTCGTGGCAGCTGCAGCCGTCGGGTGCGGTGCTGAACGTATAGACGTTACCCGCCCAGGAGTCTTCCCAGGCGTCCTCGCTCGTGACCTCTACCCGGCTCCAGGGACAGGCACCACACGCGATGCAGCCCTCGTAGTTTTCGCACGAAGCCGTGCAGGCGCCCGAACGCGCCAGCGAAGCGCTGTAGCCATCGGTACAGCTGGTCACGGAGTAGTTCAGGTCGCAGTCTTGCTGCAGGTACACGGGGTTCGCGGGGTCCTGGGTCGAGAAGACGAAGGTGACCGGATAGGGCCCTTGTCGGTTCGTTTCCACGCGGCATTCGCTGGGGACACCGCCGGTACCGCCGCTCCCGCTCACGGCGCCGCTGCCGCCGGTGCCGCCGGTCGCGCCGCTGCCGCCGGACCCGCCGCTGCCCCCGGAGCCGCCCGAGCCGCCGCTGCCGCCCGGGGCGCTGGCGCCCGAGTTCTCGAGGTCGGTCTCTTGCTTGAGGATCTGCTCGATCAGGCTCTCGCGGGCGCTGGTCACCTGCTCGGTGAGTGTGGTGGCGGTGCCGGAGTCGAAGGCGACCTTGATGGGGCGCCCGTCGGGGCCGGCCACCTGGTTCTCGGAGTAGTAGCGCACCACGCAGTCGACCAGCCTGCCTTCGGGGCGGTCCCAGCGCCGGGCCTGGGTCATCTGGGTGCCCCCGGCCGCGGCCACGTGGCCGAACTCGTTGATGGAGTCCGGGTAGAGCTGGGGGAAGCAGCTGTCGTAGCCCTCCTTGAGGTTGACCAGCAGGGTGGGCCAGATGTCGACGTTCTGGTTGAAGACCTCCAG
>JAGQIY010000479.1 GCA_020430865.1 Myxococcales bacterium | reverse complement strand
CCGCTCGCCGATGCGCAACCACTGGGCCGCTCCGGTCCATGCGACCTCCTGAACGATCCCAGCGTCGACGAGATAATCGGCGACCAAGCCGGGGTCGATGTTCGGCCCGAGTTTGCGACCGAGCGTACTCACCAGGCGTCGCGCATAGTCGGCCCAGAGCGCGCGGGAGCCGAGCCCCTCGCTGAACTCGTCGACAGGCAGGGCGGGTCGGCGCTCCCAGTAGATGCCAAGCGTCTCGGGCAGCGCTTCTCGCAGCCCGCGGTCTGTTCGTGCGACAAGAATGGTCGCCGTCAGCCGCGAGAGATCGCTGGAGACCACGACGACGACGTCACCATCGCCCACGGCCACGCCCCCAACACCCTTCTCTTGCCAAGCCAGGGCCGCGGCGACGCTTCGCGCAACGGGAAGGGAGTCGGGGAGCCCGGCTGCCACCGCAGCGCGAAGGGACTGCTGACTGAACTCGTCGAGGTCGTCGGGCACCACATAGGCGCTGCTCTGGACATGCGCGTCGAGCTCCTCCGCCAACGCCCGGAAAACCCGTCGCGCCGCTGTCGCAGACAGCGGCTCGTCTGACCCTTCCAGGACAGGGGCCAGTGAACATGTCGCGTAGTTCGGCTCGACCCACGGTGATCGGTCCACGCGCCCTACAACGCCCATCTCCGGCACAGCGCCATCGTCCATTCGTACGTTCACGTACGGGAGTACGCGCGCGGCCTGTGCAACGGGTCCCGCCAGGTGAACTTTCCATGTGGACGCGTCGACACCCAGGTCGTGGAGTGGTCCTTCTTGCGCGTCGTTGGTCGGCCGCGGCGGCCGATGCGAGACCTCGCTATCGCGCAGAATGGCACCGCCCACCCGCCGTACGCCGTCGAGATCGCCACAGCCCGAGGCGACCACGCGTCGTCCGCCCTCTTGCTCAGAGAGCAGGGCTATTGGCGTGCCGCGAGAGGGAACGAGTGGGCGCCCTTCCGGCAGCTGAACGCTCCATTCACCTCGCCGCAGCTCTTGGACCTCGGTGAGTTCAAGTCCCCTCGGTTCGGCGACGACGAGGATGTCTGCGGCTGCTTCGCGACCGCCCCACGTGGATACGACCCGGAACGTTACCCACAGGCCGGGCCTGAGTCGCTCATAGGCGTCACCTGCGGTGTCGGGGTCGAAGTAGTAGTCGTGCCCATCGGCTCCTCGGAGAAAGCCGAAGAGCTTGTCGCCACGGGTCTTTGCAAACTTCACCTGCCCAAGCGCATCACCTGGGACGCCGAGGCAGTACGAAGTGCTGCCTAGCCGATCCCCGGACTGCCACAGCCGAAGCAGCCTGGCGTGGGCGGGCGGGCAAGGGACTAGGCTCGCCCCTGAGTTCGGTGGCTTCGGCTGTCGGAGCAACACTTTGTCTCCGACGGCGAGCGGCAGCCGCTCGCGCCGGTCGCCAAGTTCCGCTGCGCCCACGACCCTACGTGAGCCGTCCGACATGGCGACGAGCACCCATCCGTCGTCACCGTCTTCCAGCGATTGCTGGCACGCTTCGTCAATGAGAACCACCGCATCGACCGGCGGGCTCTCCTGGCTGTTCCTCGCCGGCCGAGCCACCCGGAACATGACTCGCGCACCTTCGTGGATCGAATCGAAGTCGGTCCCGTCCCGCAGGGTGTGAGGTCCGACGTAGAAGTCCTCTCCGGCGCTGTTCGAGACGAATCCGTAGGGACGACCGCTCTGTCGGTTGACCATCTTCACGTGGCCCTTGGCGAAGCGGCCACGTGCGATGAACTCAACCCAGCCCACTGCATCGCCGAGAAGGGGCGACTCCGGCGCGAACACGACATGGACGACTCGGTCATTGGAGTGTCCGGCACCGAGCGCGACGGCACGCTCAGGTAGCCTCGCCTCGTTCAAGGTGCCCAACGAGCTAGCAACGAACCAGAACGTCGCGGTGGTCAAGGCCGTGGGCACGCCGGTCCATCGAGCGGCCAACGACTGCTCCGCCTCACGCAAGGCGAGCCACGCCCGCCAGATGCGCGAGTAGTCGGCGTCGCCCAGCAGCACGTTGTTGGGGCGAGGATCCTCGGTCGGCCTCACGCGCCCCAACTCGGTGGTGCCGAGGGCTCGGCGGCACAGGCTCAGCGCTGCCCGCTGGATGTCGTCGCAGGGTCCACGCTCATCAAAGGCCCCCTTCGCAGAAAAGCGAAGGTCGAGGCGACGCGTGAGGATGTCGAGCAACCGACGGAGAAGCCGGTTCTCCTCTGTATCGAGGGAGAACTGCCTTACAACGGCAAGCGCGTGCTGGCGGCCACCGAGTTTCTCACGGACAGTCCGGCCGGGCTGTCGCGCCATCCAGATCATGCACCGCGCATCGAGTTCCCGCAGGGCATAGACCGGGCGCTGCTCGTGACTCCGCACGAGCCGCGAGCGTGGCGACGCGACGATGCTTCGGATCGCATCGTGCGCCAGGGCCACCGCACGGTGGACTTCATCCGCGGGCCGGGGCCGCGTCCCCGTCTCCAGCGCTTGGGCGAGGCTGCGAAGCACCTCGCGAAGTGGTTGGGGCAACGGCTCCCCACTCCGCCGGTCTCGACGGGCTGCCACCTCCACCACGTGTTCGGCCGTCTGCGCCGCGATCCACCAGGCTCCTTCAGGAGTGGGATCAGTAGACGTGGACAGCGAGTCCAGCTGGTCGACACGCGGCGGTGCCGCCAGGTCGACCCCCGATAGCGAAGGCGCCTCGGTCTGCTGAACCTTTTGTGCAGAGGGTTCCTGCTCCGCCTGGATGGCGGACGGCACAGGTGCGTCCACGGGGCCGTTGTCAGTTTCCGACGGGGGGTGCCGCTCCGGGGATGACCCCGGGTTCTCCTGCGCCTCCTCCTCGCGGCGCGCCTTCCTCTTTGCGCGCTTCCTTCGTTTGTCTCGTCTGCTCATCCAGCAGCCTCGATGTACCGAGCGCTACGCCAGACGAACGCGTACCCGACGGAGGTCGCAAGCTCGAAGTCCTCGGAGAGATGCAAGCCGAGCTCGCGATCTGCGAGGAGGCGTGCGATCGGGTCGAGGCACTCGTCCCGGGCTTTGCCGCTCGTTTCGATGCCGCGGAGCTTCGGCATGACCTTCTGAACGAGTGCATCCTCAAAGGCGGTCGACAACGCGGCGTCGAGCGATGCCTGATCACCCGCAGCACGCGCGGCGCGCACGTCTGGGTAGTTCGCCATGTAGCTTTCAACGGACTGCCACACGCGATGCCCGAGCGCTCTTCCGACCCGCTCCAAGTGCGCGTTCATCTGCTCGAGCACCGCCTTGTACTTCGTTGCCTCGTCCGTCGTGAGGTCGCTCTTGCGACAGATCCACGACTCCCACGTCGCGAAGGGCAGCATCGGCTCGGGGTCTTTGAGGCTCGCCTCCAGCCGGCGGCGCAGCTCCCTGGGGCGCGGGAAACCAAGCATGTTGGCGCGGTCGAGCACCTTGTCCGAGAGCGACTTCGTCGTCTCGTCCTCGTTCATGGTCCCGACCCAGAGCACGTTCCTGCCGAGGGGGAGTTCGTACTCGTCCAACCCCGCCCCGAGGTCGATTTCGAGGGTGACGTCCTCCCGAGTCCCTCGGCGCAGTTCCAGCTTGCTCAGGAGATCACTGAAGTAGAGCTCGACGTGTGAGAGGTTGAGCTCGTCCAACAGCACCAGCAGCACCCGGTCCGCGAGCCCGCCCTGGTACTCCGAATCGTCGGGTCGCTTCTGGCTCTGTACGAGCGCACGAAGGAGCGGCGTGGCGTTGAACCGATTGTCCACGGAGTTGAAGAACCCGAAGAGCGATTGCGGGCTGTCCCAGTTCGGCTGAACCGACAACGGCTCGAACGCCAGACCGCCAAAGCGAGCGTAGAGCCTTGGCAGCTCAGATTTGCCCGTTCCACTGACCCCACCGAGCACGGTCATCGGAGCCCACTCTGCGGTCTTGAGCGAGGTGTGGAATGCGTACAGCAACCTCCGCGGGAAGGTCAGGCCCGACTCGACACAGCGTTCGTGGATGCGTTCCAACCACGCCTGCTCGCCAAGCGTCTCGTCGAGCATG
>JAGQIY010000478.1 GCA_020430865.1 Myxococcales bacterium | reverse complement strand
GGATTTCTCCCCATCTTCCTCTCCCTGCGCTTCTGGACCTTCAGCTTGCTGGCGTTCGGACTCAGCGGCAGCCTGCTGCACTTCCCCGGCTGGGCGAATTCGACGACCACGCTGGTCGTGGCGCTGAGCCTGGGACTCGCCTCGGGCCTCGGCGTGTCCTGGGTCTTCCGTGCTCTCGCCAGGACACAGATCACCAGCGGTGGCAGCGCGCGAGACGCGATTGGTCAGGTCGGCAAGGTGCTCGTGCCCTGCAGCAAGGGTGGTCGCGGAAAGGTCCGCATCGAGCTGCGCGGTCAGACGGTCGACTTCCTGGTGACGACCGACGAAGAGGCCCTGGCCGCCGGTGAACTCGTGCTCGTCGAGGACGTGGACACCAGCGCTGGAAACAGCGGGGGGCTGCTTCAGGTGTCACGCGCGCCGGCAGAGTGGCTGCCGCCGAGCTCGCGTCCACGCACGCGCGTGGAGTGAGCGAGCACTGGTTCCGCGCATCGCCGTGGGAGCCGAAGGCCCTTCGAGGCATCGTTTTTGCGCAACCGGCGGAGCAAGCGGAGGGATATCCTCTGCGCATGTTCAACACGGTAGGGGGAAGCCCGCTCGTGGCGCGGCTGCTCGGCGACATCACGCCCGGCCCGCTCGGCGATCCACAGGCGGCCATTCAGGTGCTGGGTCTCGCGATCGGCGTGGTGATCGCCTTCTTCATCCTGATCTGGCTGATCGGGCGCTGGCTGGTGATCTGTCGGCCAAACGAGATCGTCGTCATCAGCGGCCGTCAGCACAGGCTGCAGGACGGCTCGAAGGTTGGCTACAAGGTGCTCCACGGCGGGCGCGGCTTCGCCATCCCGATGCTCGAGGAGGTAAACCGCATGGATATGCGCCTCGTGCCGGTGCAGGTCGAGGTGCAGAACGCTTACTCGCGCGGCGGGATCCCGCTCACGGTGCACGCCATCGCCAACGTCAAGGTGAGCAGCAGCCCGAACTACGTGCGCAACGCCATCGAGCGCTCCCTCAACATGACGCCGCACCAGATCGCCGGCATCGCCCAGCAAACCCTGGAGGGCGTGCTGCGCGAGGTCGTCGCTGAGCTGACCCCCGAGGAGGTCAACGAGGACCGCCTCAAGTTCGCAAACACCCTGATCCGCAACGCCACCGACGACTTCGACAAGCTCGGCCTCGAGCTCGACGTGTTGAAGATCCAGATGGTGAGCGACGAGGCGAACTACCTGAACAGCCTCGGCCGCACGCGCATCGCGCAGATGATCCGCGACGCCCAGAACGCGGAGAACCAGGCCAACCAGGCGATCACCGAGGCGCAGGCAGCCGCCAGGCGCCGCGCGGAAACGGCACAGAAGCAGGCCGAGGCGCACGTCCTGACCAAGCAGAACCAGCTGCGTGCAGAGCTGGCCCAGCTCGAAGCCCAGGCCAAGGCAGTGGAGAACGAAGCGGCAGTGGCCGCAGAGACCGCGCGCGCCGAGGCCGAGCAAGCGCTGCAGGCGTTGCGCGCCGACCTCGAGCGACTGCGCCTCGAGTGCGACGTGTACTTGCCGGCAGAAGCCCAGCGTCAGGCATCGGAGGCAGAAGCGCGCGGGCGCGCCGCGCCGGTGGTCGAGAGCGGCAAGGCCACCGCCGAGGCGCTGGCCATGGTCGCCGCCGAGTGGCAGAAGGCCGGCGTCGACGGGCGCGATCTGTACGTCTTGCAGCACCTGCGCTCGCTGGTGGAGGCCGCGGTCGCTCGCGTCACCCGCGCCAAGATTGGCGAGCTCGCGGTGGTCGATGGTGGGGATGGCTCGAGCTTCACCGGCGCCGTCGCGAGCTTCCCCGCGGCAGTGTCCGAGGTGCTCAAGGAGACGGGCGCCGCGATCGGCGTGGACATAGACAAGCTGCTCCGGGGGAACACCAGGGCGCTGCCCGGAAAGGGAGGTGTGTGATGGAGATCTTTGCTGTCATCGGCGTCACTGGCTTCGTGGTGCTGGTCGCGCTGTACGCAACCGTGAAGCGTCTGCTCTGGGTCTCTACGCCGAACGAAGCGCTGATCTTCAGCGGTGCCCAGCGCGCCATGGAAGGTCGCACCGTCGCCTACCGCTACGTGCGCGGCGGGCGCTCGCTGCGCAAGCCGCTGATCGAGCGCGTCGACGTGATGGATCTCTCGATGTTCACCGTGATGGTCAACGTCAGCGGCGCCTTCAGCAAAGGCGGCATCCCACTGACCATCCAGGGCGTCGCCAACGTCAAGCTGCCGGGGGAAGAGCCCTTGCTCTCCAACGCCGTCGAGCGCTTCCTGGGCCGAACCCGCGACGAGATCTACTACGTGGCCAAGGAGACCCTCGAAGGCAACCTGCGCGGCGTCCTGGCGAGCCTGACCCCCGAAGAGGTGAACGAGGACAAGCAGCGCTTCGCGTCCATCCTGCTGGAGGAGGCCGAACACGACATGAGTCGCATGGGCCTCGTGCTGGACACGCTGAAGATCCAGAACGTCACCGACGAGGTGAACTACCTCTCGAGCATCGGCCGCATCCGCGGCGCCGCCCTCAACCAGACCCAGGCCATCGCCGAGGCCGCGGCGCGCGCGGATGCTTCGGTGCAGCAGGCGAGCAACTGGGCGGCGAGTGAGGTGGCGAAGATCGACGCCGAGCTGCAGATCCAGCGCGAGGAGACCGCCAAGCGCATCGCCGACGCCACCAGTCGCCGCGAGGCCATGATCCAGGAGGCACGCGGTGAGGTCTCCGCACAGATCGCCCAGGTGACCGCCGAGATCGAGCGCCAGAAGGCGCGCGCGCTGCAGGAGAAGCGGCGCCTCGACGCCGACGTCGTGCAGCCCGCCATCGCGAAGCAACGCGCCGCGGAGGAAGCCGCTCGCGGCTCCGCGGCGGACACCCTGGAGCGTGGTCGCGCCGAAGCGGGCAGCTTGAAGGCGCTGGTCGAGTCCTACAAGGCGGGCGGATCCTCGGCGCGCGATGTGCTGGCGCTGCAGAACCTGTTGCCGATGCTCGCGCACATCTCGGGCGCACATCACTCCCTCGCCATCAGCAAGCTGAGCGTGCTGCCAGCTGGAGAGACGTCGGGCAGTGACCTCGCTCGCAAGGCGATCGGCGCCACGGCGCAAATCAAGGCTGCGACGGGGGTGGACCTCGCCGGCGTCGCCAAGAAGTTCGGCGGCTGACGCCGACGGGCGAGCAACTGTCGACGTCGGAGCGCCAGGCGGGCGCTCCGAAGAGCGTGCTAGTCTCGGCGCCGATGACTGACGTGGTGGTGGTCGGGGGTGGGCCCGCGGGCTCGACCAGCGCCGCGCGGTTCGCTCAGCTGGGGCACTCCGTGGTGCTGCTGGAGCAGGCCGACTTCCCCCGCTTCCACATCGGGGAGTCGCTGCTCCCTGGAACGTTCAGCGTCTTCGACGCAGTCGGTGTCACGGCGAAGATCGAAGCTCGCGGGTTCTTGCCCAAGTACGCCGCGGAGTTCGTCAGCGGAGACGGCGAGATCCGCCGCCGCTATCCGTTTGCTGGTGGCCTGGTGGAAGGTCGCGGCAGCGCCTTCGAGGTTGACCGCGCGGACTTCGATCAGCTGTTGCTGGACCACGCCGAGAGCTGTGGCGTCCAGGTCCGCCGTGGAGTGCGTGTGCGCGGAGTCGACTTCGACGCTCAGGGGGCCCGAGTCGACGCCCTGGCTGGCGACGCGAGCATGATATTTTCCTCGAGGTTATTGATCGACGCCACGGGCCAGGGCGTCTTGCTCGGGCGCGCGCGGGGTCTCCGGGAGCTCGATCCGTCGCTCAAGAACTTCGCGCTCTACTCCCACTACACCGGCGCCAGGCGGAGTGGTGGAGCCGCCGAGGGAGACATCAGCATCGTGCTCGCCCCGAGCGGCTGGTGGTGGGTGATCCCCCTCGCGGGCGGACGCACCAGCGTCGGACTCGTCGCGCCCACCAGCAGTCTCGAGGGCGAGCGCGCCGACGCCGACTACTTCGAGCGCCAGCTCGCGGCCTCGAGCTACCTGAGCGAGCGCTTCGGGGGCGCCGAACGGGTGGCGCCGGTGCGCGGCGCCTCGGACTACTCCTACGCCTGCCGCGAGCTGGTCGGCGACGCCTGGATGCTGGTCGGCGACGCCGCCGCCTTCATCGACCCGGTGTTCTCGACCGGAGTCCACCTGGCGGCCCTCAGCGGTTTCCGTGCGGCAAACATCGGGAGTCGCGCCCTGAGACGCCGGGGACACGCGGGGCTGCGTCGAAAGGACCTGAGCGCCTATCAAGCCTGGCTCGGTCCACTGATCACGCGCTACCGCGACTTCGTCTCTGGCTTCTACACACCGGAGTTCGTGGAGCTGATGCTCGCGCCGACGGAGCGCCTGCAGCTCCGCCAGGCGGTCACTTCGATGCTCTCGGGGTTGACCGAGTCGAACTTCGACGTCGCATG
>JAGQIY010000477.1 GCA_020430865.1 Myxococcales bacterium | reverse complement strand
TGCCGGGCTGGCCCACCAGGACCCGGAGTGCAAGCGAGCGATCGCTCGCGCGCAGAGCTTGCTGGCGGCCTTCAAGCCCGCGGACGCCGCGCTGGCGGAGCTCCAGGGGGGCGGGAGTCGGGCGGCCGGGGGAGACGCGAGCAGCGCGACGAACGCCCAGGAGGTTCAGCCCGAGATCTCTGCCCGCGCTTCGGGTCCGGTGAAGCTGGGGGAGATCGAGAGCTATGGCTCGGAGGACGCGGCACGGGTGGTGGTGCAGGTCAGCGCGCCTGCTCTGTTCAAGACCGGTTTCATCCCAGGCGAGGGCAGCCAGGGCCCGCGCTTCTTCATCGATGTCTCCAAGGCTACGTACTCAGGCAAGAGCAGCTACGACGTAGGGGGCATCGTCCAGCGCGTGCGGCTGGGCAAGCAGGAGGAAGGCACCCGCGTGGTGCTGGATCTCGCCCAGGCGGCGCACCGTCGGGTCTTCTATCTTCCCGAGCCGTTCCGGTTGGTGATCGACATCTCCAAGCATGCCCCGCGCGTGGCTCAGCGAGACGTCGCGCGCGGTCCCGTCGCCGTCCGACGGGTGGTCATCGACCCGGGCCACGGCGGCAGCGATCCGGGAGCGATCGGCGGCATGGGCCTGGCGGAGAAGGACGTGACCCTGGACATCGCGCACCGCGCAGCGCCGCTGATCGCGCGCGAGCTCGGCATCTCCACGCTGCTGACCCGCGACTCCGACGTCTACGTGCCGCTGGCGGAGCGGACGGCGCGCGCCAACGCCTTCCGCGCGGATCTGTTCGTCAGCGTGCACTGCAACTCCTCGGAGTCGAACACCGGCCATGGCGTCATGACCTTCGTCCTGGCCTCCAGCAACGACAAGCTGGCGTCGTCGATCGCCGCGCGCGAGAACTCGGCGAGCATCGCCGCGTCGACCGAGCTGGCTCGCGTGCTCAGCGGGATCCAGAGCGCCACGCGGCTGGAATCGCAGCACTTCGCAGGGCTCTTGCAGCGCTCGGCGCTCAGCTCGATCGGCACCAAGTATCCGGGGTTGGTAGACCGCGGCGTGAAGAGCGCGGGCTTCTACGTGCTCGCTGGTGCTGAGATGCCCGCGGTCCTGTTCGAGACCTCCTTCATCTCCAACCCCACGGAGGAAGCACGCTTGGACAGCGCCGACTATCGGCAGAAGCTCGCCGACGCCATCGTGAACGCCATCCGCGCCTATCGAGACGGCGTCTAGTAGCAGCCTCAGCGAGGTACGCGCCGTCCGATGAAGCGACCGTCTTCGAGCACGAAGCGGGTGGGGCCATCTTCGCTCCCGCCGACCGGACTTGCTTGGGAATGGAGCGGGTCGCCTGGTAGCGCCAGGATGGTCGATTGACCCTCGAAGACCAGCTCGGGACAGATGGGGGCCAGCGAGTGCTTCTCAGCGAGTGCGGGCACATCCGAGGGCGCGTCGAGATCGCTGAGCAACTCGAGGCTGCGACTCGTTGGCGGAGCCAGGAATACCTCGCCAGCAGCCCAGCGCTCGAGCAACGCGCGTGGAGTCGACCAGAAGCCTTGAGTCGTCTCGTGGCGGTCGCTCTCCCCCAGCTGCCCTGCCGGCAGATCGAGCCAGTAGAACGGCGTCTCGAAGCGGCGCTTCTCCGCCCTGGGAGTGGTCCAGCGCCATAGCGGAACCAGTCGGGCGGTGTCGAGCACCCAGTCGCGCTCCTGAATTAGCATGCGGAAAATATCGCCTGCGGGCGCGCCGGTCTGCTCACCGCGCATGCTCAGCTCCGCACGCAGTTCCAGGGCCTCAGCCGCGGCGAGCGGGTCCCCCACCAGCGGCAAGATGGCCGCCTCCTCCAGGGTCTCGCGCAGCGCCGCGACCGCGAATCCCAGCGCGCCCTCACCCAGGTGAGCCGAGCGCGCGGAGAGCGGGGTGTGCCAGTCCTGCCAATCGGGGTGCTGGTCTCCCGCGTCGACCTTGCCTCCGGGGAAGACGACGGCGCCCCCCAGGAACCCCGACTTCTGGTGGCGCTTGACACAGAACACTTCGATCCCACCGTCTGCAGCCGGCCGGCCGATAATCACCGTGGCGGCGGGAACAGGAAGGACGCCTTCGCGGTTCGGGTCGAGGTCCAGCATGGGTCCCGGCTATACCAACCAACGCATGGGGCCCGGCGGAAAAGCGCGCAGAAGCCCCGATTAACGACGGCTGCGCTGGCGGCGTCACCCACGACGCGACAAGCTGGCGGTCGGGGCAGCCGGTCCGGCCGCGTGCGCAAGCATCGCGCCATGAGCCACCAACTCGCTACACCTGGCCAACTGGTCACACCTGTCGTACCAAACGGGCGCCCAGGACCACCTACCGTTGACGTAGGCGGTTACGCTCCCTATCTTGCCTGGCCCCCAAGCCCAAGAGCGGGCGGGGGGAGGGGTCGTCACACAGATGAACAAAGCCAAGCTGAAGAAGTTCCAGCAGCTCCTCGAGGACAAGCGCAACGAGATCGTTCAGCGCGCACGCCAGACGTTGGACCAGGACATGACCCTGGACGCGGACGACCTGCCGGACGAGATGGATCTCGCGTCGAGCGAGTATCTGCAGTCGTTCACCTTTCGCCTGCGTGGACGCGAGAAGACGTTCCTGGAGAAGATTCAAAAGGCGCTCGAGCGCATCGAGGACGGGAGCTTCGGCGACTGTGAGGAGTGCGGTGAGCCGATCAGCGAGAAGCGCCTCGAGGCGCGTCCAGAGACCACGCTGTGCATCCGCTGCAAAGAGGACCAGGAGCGGGTCGAGCGCGACTTCGGCTGAGGAGCGCGGAGCCGAGAGCACCACGTGATGAAACGGCAGGCGCCCAGAAGCGTTCCTGCCGTTTTCGCGCGTTTGTAGGCTGAAGCGCCGGCCGAGGGGAGGCTCCCAGGGAAGGTGCAAGTCAGGCCTTGCGGCTGCTGGTTGCCTTCTTCCTGGCTGGCTTCTTGGCGGTCTTCTTGACCGCCTTTGGTGGCTGCTTCTTGGCCGGTCCAGACGCCTTCTTGGATCTGCTTGCTGGCTTGCCGTTGGGCCTACCCTGCCGCTTGGGCTCGGCGAGCGCCTGCTGAAGGAAGCGCCCCGTGTGGCTGCCCTCGACGCCGGCGACTTGCTCCGGGGTGCCGGCGGCGACGACGCGCCCGCCACCCGAGCCCCCCTCCGGCCCGAGATCGATCACCCAGTCGGCGCAGGCGACGAGGTCTAGGTTGTGCTCGATGACGAGGATCGAGTTTCCGGCGTCGCGCAGTCCGAGCAGGGCATGGCTCAGCAGTTCGATGTCCTGGAAGTGCAGGCCCGTCGTGGGCTCGTCGAGCACGTAGAGCGTGCTACCAGTGGCGGTTCGCGCGAGCTCGGTGGCGAGCTTCACGCGCTGGGCTTCACCGCCGCTCAGCGTCGTCGCTGGTTGACCCAGGCGAATGTAGCCGAGCCCGACCTCCCGCAGCGCGGCCAGGCGCTGGCGGATGCGTGGGATGGCGTCGAAGAGTTCGAATGCGTCATCGACCGTGAGCTCCAGCGCGTCGGCGATGGACAAGCCTCGATAGCGGATCTCGAGCGTCTCGCGGTTGTAGCGCTTGCCGCCGCAGGTGTCACAAGTCACGTAGACATCGGGCAAGAAGTGCATTTCCACGCGGAGAACACCGTCGCCCTGGCATGCCTCGCAGCGTCCGCCCTTCACGTTGAAGGAGAAGCGCCCAGCGCGGTAACCTCGCGCCCGCGCGTCGGGCAGGGTGGCGTAGAGTTCCCGCAGATGGGTGAAGATGCCGGTGTACGTCGCCGGGTTCGAGCGCGGGGTCCGGCCAATGGGCGCCTGATCGATGCTGATCACCTTGTCGATCAGCTCGAGTCCCAGGATGTCGTCGCACGGCCCCACCCAGTTGCGCGCGCCGTACAGCTTCGAGCGCGCAGCCGCGAGCAAGGTGTCGACGATCAAGCTGCTCTTGCCCGACCCGCTGACTCCGGTCACTGCCGTGATGAGACCTAGCGGGATCTCCACCGACACG
>JAGQIY010000476.1 GCA_020430865.1 Myxococcales bacterium | reverse complement strand
TCGACACAAGCTGCGCCAGTGGCCACATCGACACCGTTCTCGCACTCCATGTCGCCGTCGGAGGCGTCACGCTCGTCGGTGCAGGCTGCTCCTGTGGTCGCGTCGACGCCATCCACGCACTCGCCGTCTCCGTCCGAGACGTCTTCGGCGTCAGTGCACGCAGCGCCGGTATTCACATCGACGCCGTTCTCGCACTCGCCGTCGTCCGCGCCGTCCTCGCACTGCACGTCGCCATCTTCATCCACGCAAGGCGCGCCGGTGACCGCGTCGACCCCGTTCTCACACTCGCCGTCTGCCGAGGTGACCTTGAAGCCGGTCGCCGGGAGTGAACCGTAGTACGTGACGATCCCCAGGTTCGCCACAGCGCCGCCGGACTGAACATCGATCCACTGGCCGAGAGAGGCATCGGCGCGCGGGAACACCACAGGCACCTCGCTGTTCGCCAGGGTGACGCCGAGGCGATACTTGTGACCCTTCTTTAGATCGAGCTTGAAGCGGCCGCTCGAATCAAGGCCGACACCAACCAGGTGACCCGTTTCGTCCTGAGCGACAACCTGGCTCACCGCGCTGGGATAACTCGTGACCGATAGTTGCCCACTAACAGTCGACGTCGACTTCCCCGCGGGTTCGCTGGAGCACGCAACGGCGATCCCAGCGATCATGCAAAAACCCAAAAGCTTCTTCACACGCATAGTTCCTCCACGCCGGCTGTTTGGTGGCGTCGAGAGGGAATGCCCGCGTGCCGATCAATCCTTCACCCGGGCGCTGACGCGCGTTCTGTTTCCGCCAGTAGATCGAAAAAACAACCGTGATTGAAGGCATCAGGTTCAAGCGGGCAATCAACTGCGTGAGCCGCAGATCCCTCAGCGGCCAAGCTGCCGTCATGAGCCTGTGCCTACTCCTAGCCGCGCCGAGGAACGCCCACGCTGAGCCCCGTGAGGACGGCGCCGCGTGCAGTGGCCCGACCGTTCGCGCTGACGTCGAACTCAACAGTGAGTGGGTCGTCGCGCTGCGGGAGGCGAAGCGACACCTAGCGGCGCAAGCGGGCACCGACACCTGCGCCGAAGTAGCGGTGAATCCCCACCCCCGAGGCGTGGAGGTGAGCGTTCGCCTACGGGACGGCAGGCGAGCCACCCGCGTCATCGAGTCCCCGGGGGACCTCAGCAATGTGCTGGAGTCCCTAACGCTGATCCCGGATCCCCTGCCCGACCCACCAAGCGTGGACACCACGGATTCAGCGTCGGCCGATTCGACGGCGGCTCAACCGGGGGCGGCGAAATCAACTACCGCACGGAAGTCAGTTTCTAATCTGGACGAAGGCCGAATCGAGCCACCCGCAGCCGGACGACCCACTCCCGCACCCCAGAACGTACCCACCAGCGTAGAAGTCGGCCTCGGCCCGGCGCTCGCCCTCAGCCTCGCACCGAGCTACCTCGGCTACGGCGCTGGTGCGCACGCGCTCGTCGAGCGAAACCACTGGGTCCTCGGGACGCGCTTCGTCTGGCATATCGAAGATCGGGGCACCGGCCAAGCGTTGCCGTCGGGATTCAATATGCAGCAGTTGCAACTTGGGGCCGCAATCGGACGCCGCCTCGAGCTTCGCCCGCTGCTCCTCGACGCGCTCCTTGGTGCGACCGTCAACGTCATCAATCAAGAGGCGTTCGGCGCGGATCCCGAGGGGATCGGCGGGGCATACGGCGACCTCAGCGTAAGCATGAGCCTGCGCCTCGCCACACCAGTCGAGCGCGGCACCCGCTTCTTCGTTGGCACGACCGTCGATGTGTTCCCTGGCAGGCTAGGTCGTAGCGAACGCGTCGACGAGGGACTGCCTGAACTCCCCCCAGCCGCACTCACTCTCGAGTTCGGCGCCAGCTGGAGCGTCTGGTGACTTCCACCGGGAAAGCACAACTCAGACTCGTGTCCAGCGAACCCCGAGTAGACGCTGTAGAGAACGACGCCGAGCTATTGCGTCAGGTCGCAGCGGGCGACCTCGAGGCACTGGGGCAGCTCTACGATCGATATTTCCCTGCGGTTTTAGCGTTCTGTCGGCGAGCAGCGGGTCAAGACGCGGAAGATCTCGCGCAGGAGACATTCCTGACAGCAGTGCGGGCGGCCCCCAACTACGACGGCCGCGAGATCTGCCGGCCGTGGCTCCTCGGCATCGCAGCGCGCTGCGTACTGCACAAGCGCCGCAGCTTCGCCCGCTTTCAAGCGCTGTTGCAGCGCTTCGCCAATGGATCGGCAGCGGTCGACCAGCGCGACCCCGACCTGACACGCCGCCTCGAGCAGGCCCTTGCTGAGCTGCCGGCGGCGAAACGTGTTGTCGTAATCCTCGCGGAAGCCGAGGGGCTCACGGGCGAGGAAATAGCCAAGCAGCTGGGCATTCCCGTTGGCACAGTCTGGACCCGCCTCTACCACGCGAAGCGCCAGCTCAGAGGCCTCCTCGGAGAGGAGTGGACATGAAGTCGTGTGAATCACTGTGGCAAACCGAAGCGCTCCTCGAGGGACGCCTGAGCGGCAAGGCCCTACGCGCGGCCGAGCGTCACCTGGCCTCCTGTACCCGTTGCCGTACCCACGTCGATCAAGCCGCGCAGATCCGGCAGGGAATGCAGCAGTTGGGTGGCGGGGCACCTTCGGAACTCGATCTCGCTCGCGGCAGGCAGCGCCTACTCGCAGCGGCGAACCAACATCTGAGGCGACCAGGTCCTCGAGCATCCAGGCGCAAGCTGATTCTGGCTGCGGCGCTCTTCCTGGTGGCCGCTGTGCTCTGGGTGCGCCTGCAAGCCAAGCTCCCATTTCCGCACGAAACCGCGGAGTACAGCGTTCAGATCGAGGCTTCAGCGGATGCAGAGTATGCGCGCTCCGCACCAGCCCAACGGGAGCTCGTTAACCTGGAGCAGGGCGAACTCAAGGTGAGCGTGCTGCACGGCACTGGAGAGCGCACGCTCCTGGTGCGCACGCCGGATCTCGAGATCGAAGATCAGGGCACCGTATTCAGCGTGCGCGTTGAGAACCGTAAGACGCTGTTTGTCCGCGTCGAAGAGGGGCGCGTCGCCCTGCGTGGTGCAGGACCGCGCCCCGTATTGATTGAAGCGGGTGATACCTGGTCACGCCCGACTGAGGTCAGTGAGCGGGCGTCGACGCCGGAGCCAGCTCTCAAGGAACGGGCTGCCCCAGCCCCCGTGGCTCCCGCAGCGACCTCCGCCTCGAGCGCGACCGCGCCTCCAGCCGCAACCTCGGTGACGAGCAACGCCCACCCCTCAGCGACGCCGACACCAGCAAGCGCAGACTCGGATTTCGAAGTCGCGATGCAGGCGTTCCGCGCGGGAAGCTGGAGCCGCGCAGCCCAACTCTTCAGCGCCTTCGAGGCGCAACATCCAAGGAGCAAGCGCGCGGAGGACGCCGCCTACCTACGCGTCGTTGCCCTCCAACGCGCGGGGCAGACCGCCCAGATGAAGTCGGCAGCCGACGCCTACCTATCGCGCTATCCGAAGGGATTCAGATCGAAGGAAGTGCGCGCGCTGAGCGCCTCCAAATAGCCGTGCCCTGACCGCTCGTCCCTGGCAGACTCGCGCCATGACGCAGTCGTTCACTCGCATGGATCAGTCCACCACCGAGCAGTGGATGGAAATTGGCCGCCAAACCTTCGGCAACCAGCCGCGCGTGGCGGAAAAGG